>JAIWFS010000001.1:0-25000 GCA_048631505.1 archaeon
AAAGCACATCAACCGGATTTTTCTCAAGCCAGGGAATCACTATGTGAAGACGTGACCTTATAGAATTCGTATTAAAGGTGGCAATGCTGAATTTGTCGATTTTCATATTCTGAGACCCTTGCCGGATATGCCAAAAATACAACCAAGGCCTGATTTATGAGTTTCACTATTTATTCCGATAAATATGCAAGAGATAAAGCGGTAAATCAATAGGCTTTAACAATACTGCAACGTGAAAAATCATAAGGAAAAATTCAATGGGTATTGATCAACGAAAACACGTTAGGACACCTACTCAGTTAATGGTTCAGTATTCAGATCAACGTCTCTTCTTTACAGAATTCCTGAGTGACCTCAGTCTTGGAGGAATGTGCATAGTGGCTTCGAAACCGCTCGAACCCGGAACCAAGCTAATTATCTCCACTTCGACACAACCGCCGATCAAAGTTGAGGGGATAGTTACATGGAGCAAAAAGAGTATGAAGAACAAATTTAAATACGAAATAGGCGTCCGGTTCGTTGGACTCTCACAGGACCAGAAATCCCAAATTGCAGATATTATAGCCTCAATTTGCTGGGAAACGAACCCGATCCATTAATCGTATAGGATTAAGGAAGAGCTTTAACCGCAGTCTTTCTCCCCCTTTCGCGTTTCATTTTCAAGAGAGTTTTTCAAGTGCCTCGACGGCAGCTTCCAGAACTTCGCCGGAATAAGGACCTTTGCGAACACTGTTGAGTTTCGGGATCACACTAAGATCCTTTGATTCACCCAAAATATAGAGGATATCGCCTTTGACCTTATCGTCTACCTGGAAAAACCGGTCCCACAAAGGCGCAATAACCTGCGAGGCCATTTCTTTACGCTCTTCGGCAAGGAATTCAAACGTCACCATGGCGCCCAGGCGAATTTGCCATTTTGCATGGGTCAGTAGATCCAGAAACGCAGGATAGATTTTCCCGCTTTCCATCATCATCTGCGCCAGGCCCGCGGCATCACCCTGCTCGATGATCTTCCTGAGCGAATCAGTACCGAGCTGGGAAGGATCCCGGGTGAGCATCATATGGACGATTTCTTCGAGCTGAATCGCTCCTGTCCAACGGAACTGATCGTCCAGTATAACCGTGGGCACCGACCGGACGTGGTCATTTTCGGCCCTTTCAGAAAACAGGGTCCCATCGATAACCGTGATATGAATCAGACTTTCCGAGGCGGCAAGAGTCAGCAGCAAGGTCACCACCTGGGGACAAAAGGGACATTGGGGGGCAATATAGACCTTCAGCATCGCAGGGACCCTGAGCTGATTAAGGGCGTCCCTAACCGGTGAAGCCAGTTTTCCGGCGAGCGTGTCCCGGCCGCCCAGTGCATCCAGGAACGGGAGCAGCTCTCTTCCCAGAGGCACGGCCTGATAGCTTATATTCTCCCCGATGCTGATTTCCGGTGCCTGTTCGCCGTCATTCTCCTCTCTTTCTATCCGGACGCCTGGAGCCAGACGGCTAAAGTCCTCGCAAAACTCCTGAATTTGCTTGCTGCGATCGTCTTCTGCCCGTATAAGACCGATCCGGATTTCTCCGTCGATCTTCCGGTACCACTCTGTTATGATCGCTTCGTCCTCGGGAGTCACAGTAGTCGCTTCTATACAGAATTATTATGCCAATCGTCTAGGATTCAGGAAGAGCTTTATATAACCATCCGGTCGGACTTCAGCCAGAAGCTTTTTAGCCCGTCTGGATATCTCCAGCATATGCTTTGCCCCTTCAGACTGTCCATCCCAAAAATTTATCACGAAATCTGCTGACCTGAGCAGTACCTCATTTCTCATCATAGTGGCCTTAAGCCCGTGCTTCTCCCACTCTGAAGGAATAATCTTCCATTCAAGTCCTGCTTCGCTGGCATAGCGCTCGCCCAGACGATCAGCCCCAGGGGCATTTCCGGAAAGTACAACGTCTCCGTCAATCAGCAAATACTTCAGTACACCTTGGATCAATTCATAGGATTCTATACTACGAGAACCTCCTACAGCCACTCTTGCCATACAAAAGCCCCCTTTCATATAAAAAGTAGATCGAGCACACCCTCAGGCCTGAATTAATCCCGTATGAAGCCATCATTCATCTTCTTCAGTGGAGTTTTCTCTGACAATATCCTTTACATTTTCAAGAATGTAGAGCACATCGTGAACGGTGACTTTGGAGTGTTCCTCACAAAAATCGTCAATTGCAACAAGAATACGTTCAGTCAATTCGTCAAACTGATCGACAGAAAGGTTGGTGGCAGGCTCCGAAGCCAGGAGGGAATCCAGGTCGATGCCATAATACCCTGACAGCTCCTCCTTTATCTTTGCGAGCCTGTGGGCATGCCCTCGACCAGAACGTTTTCTATCCCGTATGCTTACAATTTTGCCCATTGAAATCCCCCACATGAAATATTTTCCTAATACAGGCCGTGAATATTCTAGCTCAATCTATTGATCAGTGGCAAGCTTTTTAAAATAAATTTATCCCTCTTCCATCCCCTTTGACTGCTAAAGCGAATTGACATATTCCGGCACAATAAGTAAATTTCCGCCATGATTCTAGAAGAACTTACCATGCCGGCCTTTATAGAAGGTCTAACTAAAACCCGCACTATTATAGTGCCCTTTGGGGTTGTAGAGGAACACGGTCAGCATCTACCACTGGGGACCGATACGATCCATGCGTATGAACTGTCCAAAGAAACCAGCAAGCATCGTCCTCTTTTCGTTGCGCCACCAGTGTGGTACGGACTCTGCAGAAGCACAAGTCAACATGCCGGTACAATTACAATATCCGGAGACACCTTGAAAAGGCTTACTGTAGAACTTGCCACATCACTTTATAATCAAGGACTGAGAAATTTTGTACTCCTTTCCGGTCACGCCGGCGGCACTCACATGGCTGCCCTTACGGATGCAGGCGAAGCGATACTGTCCAACCTTGAGGAAAGCCGGGTGGCAGTATTATCTATCCTTGATCTGATAGCTGAAATTCCCGACGGAATTATAGAAACAGAGAATGACTCGCATGCTGGTGAGGTAGAAACATCATTAATGCTCCACCTGAGGCCGGCGCACATTGATGGTACGAGCCCTGAAGAGTATCCCTCCTTTCCCACACCCATCCTGGCCAGAGATAAAAAAAGGTTCTGGCCCGGAGGCGTATGGGGTGATCCTTCAAAGGCCTCTCTTGAAAAGGGCAAAACTCTGCTTCAGAAGGAAGTTGAAGTCCTGCTACGTCTAGTAAACAGGATCGAGTCTTTTGATGGTTGAGGCTAAGATTCGGATATTTAATTACGTCCTTTTATCTCTGGTAGGGGCAATTTTGTTACCAGCCTGCCAAGGCAGCGCTGATCCTTCCAAGGCCCCTGATTTTACGCTTCTTAATCTCCAGGACGAATCCGTAAATCTGTCGGACTATAAAGGACAGGTAGTGCTCATTAACTTCTTTTCCACCAATTGTCCTCCCTGTCGAGTAGAAATCCCTGACTTTGTTCTTCTGCAAAATCAATATGGTTCAAAAGGTTTTGCCGTTATTGGGATATCCGTAGACCAGAATGGGAAAAGAATCCTTCCGGGATTTGCGCAAGCATTAAGGATTAACTATCCTATATTGCTTGCCACATCAAAGGTTATAAGGGATTATGGAAATATCTATGCCCTTCCGGCATCTTTCTTGATTGACAGAGATCATCGAATTCTCAAACACTACACCGGTATGGTAACCAAGGACGAACTGGAACCTATCATAGTTAATGCTTTAGGCATCAATGAGTAGTTTTTTGAGGAAATTACTTGCGCAGAGTAGCTATCATTCGTTTGGGTTTGAGGAAAATATCCAGTGCATCACAGATGTTGAAGAAAACGGCATTACTTGCCATCAAGGCATCAATCGAGGCCCCTTCTTTACCAATTACGCACAAACCCAACTTGGCCTCTTTCAACATCAGGGCGTCATTACAGCCATTACCTATAGCCACTGTCTTATCACGACCAAGCTCTTCCAGAAAAGCAAGCTTCTGCAGATCACCCCTACCGGATTCCAGTTGATGGATCTTTATACCACACTCCTCCACCAACTGATCAGTCAACTGGTCAAGAGTTTGACCTGTATCTGCCGTCAGTACATAAGCATCCATTATTTCCGATATTTCCTTTAGCCGCTCGACGACACCGTCAACAAAACTGCCATCAACTGTAATTGTCCCGTTAAGATCCAGTATAATATTGAACAGATTGTAGAAATCCCCACAGGGCATATCTATTTGCATCTTTCGAGAACCAGACATGACTTATCCCCTCCTCAACGTTTCTTATCTGTCAACCCTCGCAAAGATAGACCGGCGAATACGAGCCGGCAAAAAAGCCACTGCCCCATCAGCCACCTTTCTCAGAAGTGGAATCAGGTCTTCACGCCCCCTCCAGTTATCTTTAAGCACCTTCTCGTCAACCCTGAGAACTAAACGCAACAGAGCAACGGCCACCAGGTAAACATCGTCAACCAGTCCTACAAAAGGAATCCAGTCAGGCACTAAATCAACCGGATTTAACATATAAGCAACCGTCGCCCCCAATATAGCCTTATCAGTAGATGAGACCCTTGGGTCCCTCAACAGATTTAGCAGCAACCCCAAAAACTGGGGCAACAGGGCAATATAACCACGAATTCTAGCATAAATACCGCAATTAATCTGTCGCTGAGGATTAGATTTTTTCTGTTTGCCTTTCATGTTCAGCATCACTATTTTTAAATCATAACCTCAAATAGTAAATAAAGTAAAGACCGATTTTTATAGCTTGCAATAACAGGCATTAATATTTTAAACTACGAGCCGCTTTTAAACTTCTAGATTATACTACAATCAGCCAAGAGGAAATAAGCGGCTACATCCATTTCACCAATCATAAAGGACAATAACATGAATATTTTACATGGACTGTTATATCCGGCAAGCTACCTCAGCCGGGATACAATGCTGCGGCTTGGCCAGGTATTCTCCAAACTGACTTTATTGGTACCTACAGAAGAGGATGTTAATCCACCACCCCCATCAAGTAACTGCTCCATGGAAATTGAGGCTACTGCGCCGGCCCCTCTGGGAGACAGGCTCGGCTGGTTCACCGGCCTTATCAGCAATTGGAAATCCTGGGCAGAAGAGATGGGCTTGGGAGAAAAGATTCCAGCCTCTACATTAATACGTGCTGCCGAAGGCGAGGAAGAATCTCTACAGGGAATTCTTAATACATTAAGGGGCACTGAAGTCCCTGACCCGCTTCTGGATGCGCGGATATTTCTTCAGCTTTCATTGGATCTGGATAGACGTAATGACGAATTGCAAACAGACCTTGACAAGATGGTAATACATGAAGACAAACTTAAGTCAATATTGAAAGATCCAGGGGAACTCGCCGACTCCCAGGGCTCTCCGAAATATCCTTACTCTCCTATTATGGAGCCCCTCCTCATGGCCAGGGAGCGATTGAGGGCCTGGGCATTGTTGTGGCAAAAATACACCTATCAAGGGCCGTGGCCAATCGGGGAAAGTATTACAGTAAAGGATCTGGTCGATAAGGCCTATGAAGCCTTACAGCCCAGAGAGGCCCCTGTAGATCTATTGGACCTGGTATTACCCCTTGATCCCAATATAAAGCCGGGAGAATCAGACAAAATCAATAACGGCCTGACTTCACTTATTAATGCCATTTCAAACACAACCATACAGAACTATAGTGAAAATGGGGATATCCAGAAATTATCAGAAGAAATACAACAGACTTGGGACAAAGGCAATAAAAACCAGATTCCCGGCCCTATGTTAAACTTGACCTTATATCCTAAGAGGACGTGGAAAGAAGTATTTTCAAAGGCAGCCGACTTAGAATTAGAGGATAGAGGGCAAACCTCCAATGCAACATCCGGGTGGTCCTTCTTCCTGTGCTAGTGTTGCACAGAAGTCAACTGTTGCTAGAAGACCATGGCAAGGCTTTGCTGGGCAACATTAGCCACTTGTGACAGCCCTTCGGGTAATATTCCAAAATACATGATCCCCAGAGCAGCAGCAATCAATGCGATCATTGAAGTAACGCCAACTCTGCCGGCCACTACTTCCCTGGATGGCTCAACCATATACAGCATCCATATCACCCGCAGGTAGTAATATGCCCCGATAACACAGGTCAATATACCCAGCGCTGCAAGCACGAAATACCCTTCTTTTATGGCCGCTGCGAACAAGTAGAACTTACCGATAAAACCGGCAGTGGGAGGAAGCCCCGCCATGGAAACCAGGAACAGGGCCATCATGAAACTGAGAGCAGGATACTTGAACCCCAACCCCTTGTAATCGTCCAGGGTCTGGGCCTTTCCTTCCTGGCCATCCAACAGATAGACCACACCGAAGGCCCCCATATTCATCAAGGTATACGCAAAGAGATAGAACAGCACACCCATGCGACCTTCATCATTTGCTGCAAGAATCCCCAAGACCATGTACCCGGCATGAGCAATGGAGGAATACGCCAGCATGCGCTTCACGTTCTGTTGGGACACTGCAACCAGGTTGCCCACAAACATGGTAATAAGGGCCAGCCACCACAGCAGGGGTTTCCAGTATACTGCCAAGGCTGCCAGGTTGACCGTGGATTGAAACTCAGGTTGCCCGCTGTGCGCAAGAATCGGAGTAAAAGTAACAAACAAGAGCTTGATAAATATCCCAAAGGCCCCTGCCTTCACCGCTGTAGCCATAAAACCGGTTATAATCGCAGGACTACCCTCATAGACATCCGGGGTCCACATATGGAAGGGTACAAGGGCCATTTTGAAGAACAACCCTGACATCAGCATAGCCATAGCAACAAGCACCCCCGGGTTCTCAAGAAGAGGACCTGTGGACAGAACTTGAGCTATCTTTGTGATATTGATAGTACCGGTCAACCCATAAATCAGTGCAACCCCGAAAAGGAAGAACGCAGACCCAAAGCTCCCAAGAAGGAAATACTTAAGGGCCCCCTCCTGTGACTTCCTGTCGTTCTTCAGGAATGCAGCCAGGACATATACAGACAGGGACATCACCTCAAGAGCAATGAACATCATGAGCAGATCAACTGACTGGACCATGGCTATGGTGCCATAAACCGCAAACAAAAGCAGTATGAAATATTCTGATCTAACCAGTTTATTGTTCCGCAAATAGCCTATACTCATAAGGCTCGCGAATATACCTGCCATCAAGACTATGGCCGACACAAATATGGCAAACTTCTCTGTAGAGAAGACATCCACCAGGACTATTTCATTGAGTGTCCACCCACCAATCATATACTTCAACGCAACTAAAAAGCTCAGAGCAGTAAGCCAACCCATTGTTGCTACATGGTCCGGTTTCTCATCTGTTGAAAGCCAAAGATCAACAAAAATAAGCACTAGCCCGGCAATAAGGAGGATTATCTGTCCACCAGCTACCTGCCATAGCTGACTCAGGCTAAAGGAAAAACCAAGGTCGCTCATATTCACTACTCCTTAGCCGAACTCACATCTAAAGGCGTCTTGTCATACACAAAGGCATGATGCTCTACAACCGCACCCGGAGACGCAGGTTCAGAGATCTTGACCTGACTGATAAAGTGGTCCACTGAGCTGTGCATCTTGCTCAGGAAGAAATTGGGATACAGGCCTATCCAGAATACCAGCACAACCAGAGGCATGAGATAGGCCATTTCTCTGAGGTTCAAGTCCTTAAGTTTTTCATTCTTGGGGTTTGAGATCCTACCGAAGAAGACCCTCTGATACATCCAGAACATATAAATTGCCCCAAGGACCACACCAGTAGCTGCCAATACAGCAGCGGCTTTGTTCACTTCAAAGACCCCTAACAGGATAAGAAATTCACCAATAAACCCGTTAGTAGTGGGAAATCCCACACTTGACAGGGTTATAAGGAAAAAGATAGCAGAATAAATAGGCATCGGCCTGCAAATTCCTCCGTATTCCGCAATCATACGGGTATGGCGTCTTTCATAGACTACACCCACCAAGAGGAACAAGGCGCCGGTTGAAATGCCGTGGTTGATCATCTGGAGGATCGACCCTTCCACGCCATGACGGTTCAAAACAAAAAGCCCGAGCATGCAGTAACCAAGGTGAGATACGGATGAATAAGCCACCAGTTTCTTGATATCCGGCTGAACCATGGCCACCATTGCCCCGTAAATAATGCCTATAATCGAAAGGACAATAATAAGCGGAGTAAAGAAGGCCGACCCATCTGGGAAAAGCGGCATTGCAAACCGGAAAAATCCATACGTGCCCATCTTCAGGAGAATACCTGCCAGAATCACTGACCCGGCAGTTGGTGCTTCAACGTGGGCATCCGGCAACCATGTATGGAATGGGAACATCGGGACCTTTATTGCAAATGCCAGGGCAAAGGCTGCGAAGAAGAGTATTTCATACGTCCTTGCCAGATCCGTATTGTATAGAGAGAGCAGGTTGAATGTCAGCTCACCGGTTTGCTGATGATGAAAGTAAACAAGGCCGATGATACACACCAGCATGAGGAAAGAACCGACTGCAGTAAACAGGAAGAATTTGATTGCAGCATAGATCCTTCGTTCTCCGCCCCATACACCTATGATTAGCCACATGGGAATGAGCATAATTTCCCAGAATACATAGAACAGAAAGAGGTCCAGAGATACAAATGTCCCGAGCATTGCTGTCTCAAGGACCAGCATCGCAATCTGGAACTCCTTAACCCTTTTTGTAATGGCCGTCCAAGTGGAGAGGATCGTAAGCGGAGTAAGAAAGGTAGTCAAAAGTACAAGCCAGAATGCAAGACCATCCAAACCCATAAAATAGGTAATGCCATAGCTGGGGATCCATGTATATTTCTCTAGGAATTGGAACCCTGCCACGTCCGGATCGAAATCAAAGTACAATCTCAGCGAAACAATAAACACCAATGTGGATATTACCATTGCTACCCAGCGGATGGCATTCTTCCCTGATTCACTCCGCTGTGGAATAAAGAGAATAGCCAGCACTCCCAACAGAGGTAAGAAGGTTACATAGGTTAATATGGGAGCATTCATAATCTACCCTTCGATCCTTTTGTTTTGTTACACTCCATAACTGCTCTTTCCAGGCCCTGTTCCATAAAATAAAATCCAGCCGTTTTTACACAATGAAAAACCAGAGCATTACAACAAGTCCAAGGACCATAAATGCCCCATAGGTCTGCACATAACCATTATGGACCAGCCTTAACGCACCAGATCCCCTTTGTACCCACCACGCCTGTCCATTCGCTCCTATGTCGTCGATGATGAACGCATCCACGAACTTCCAGAAGAACATTGAGAGATAATAAAACGGAAGGACAATCACGTAGTAGTATATTTCATCAACAAAGTATTTGTTATACACAAGCTTGTGATATATTGAATAGGTCTCGGCAAGCTTTCTTGGAAGTACATCAGCACGACGTATATAGATATGATAAGCCAGGGAAATACCGCCAATGGCCACAGCCACCGAGCCAGCCATAAGAACCCACTCTACAACGGTGGAATGGTGTTGCACACCAACATAGGCAGCAATTATTTCATGTGAATTAGCAAATACCGGCTCAAAGAAATTTTCCATGACATTGGGTACATGGCCAAAGAGATTGCCGATTACATGCGGTAAGCCTAACCAGCCCCCAAACACTGAAAGAAAAGCCAGGATCATAAGGGGACCTGTCATGCTTAATGGCGATTCATGTAAGTGATGGGCCTGTTCTTCAGTACCTCGGAACTTACCATGGAAGGTCATGAAAATAAGCCTGAACATGTAAAAGGCCGTTATTCCAGCGGCAAGAAGGCCGATAAACCAGACTATCTTACCTACAACAGGATAATACGGAAACGTGAAGGCCTTCCACAGGATCTCGTCCTTACTGAAGAACCCTGCAAATGGAGGAATACCTGCAATCGCTATGGTTGCAAAAAGCATGGTGATATATGTGATGGGTATCTTCTTCCAAAGGCCACCCATGCTCCTCATATCCTGATCTCCGCCCATGGCGTGAATTACAGAACCGGCGCAAAGGAACAAGCAGGCCTTGAAAAAGGCGTGGGTCATGAGATGAAATATGCCTGCCCCATACGCAGCCACACTCACACCTATGAACATATATCCAAGCTGACTTACAGTAGAATATGCAAGGACCCTCTTAATATCGTTCTGCAGGATACCAATGGTTGCCGCAATAAATGCAGTGGCCGCGGACATTAATACCAAAACCAGCAACGCAGTAGGAGCAAGGGTGAAAAGAACATTGGTCCTTGCTACCATATAGACGCCGGCGGTCACCATTGTTGCAGCATGGATGAGTGCTGAAACCGGGGTCGGGCCGGCCATGGCATCCGGGAGCCAGACAAACAAGGGGATCTGTGCTGATTTCCCGGTTGCTCCCAGGAAAAGCAAAAGGCATATGGCTATCATTACCGGTGAGTTCATGGCCATTAAGCCATTCTCATACATGTGAGCTGCCTTTGGGAATACATCAAGATAAGACAGGGAACCAAACGTAATAAACATCAGGAACATGCCAAGGAGAAAGCCAAAGTCCCCAATCCGGTTAACAATAAAGGCCTTTTTACCCGCATCTGCATTCACGTTCTCCTTGTACCAGAAACCGATCAGCAGATAGGAAGCAAGACCTACGCCCTCCCAGCCGACAAACATCACTACATAGTTGGAACCCATGACCAGCATTATCATGAAAAACACAAACATGTTGAGGTAGGAAAAAAACCTCCAGGCTGCCTCATCATGTGCCATGTAACCTGTGCTGTATATATGAATAACAAAACTCACGCCGGTAACCACGAGGACCATCACAGCGGAAAGCGGATCAATCATCAAGGAAACATCTATATTCAGATTGCCTACGGCCATCCAATTCCATAGGACCTGCACGAGCAACCTGTCTTCAGCCGGGCTGCATGCCAGTTGGTACACGACCAGAATGGAAAATAGAAAAGCCAAGCCAATAGAGGAACAGCCAATGCAGAAAACACCGGATTTTCCGATCTTTTGCCCCAACAGGCCATTAATCAGAAATCCTATAAAAGGCAGTAGTGGTATGAGAAACAGATAACCTTCCATGAATAGCTCCCTACATAGACAGGGTGTTTATGCACCAAAAAGCATAATTAGCTGAATACGTATTCTTTACCATTTCAATACATTAAACCTGGTTATATCCACCTCCCGCACATGCCGGAAGAGCGCTATTAATATCGCAAGGCCGACCGCAACCTCAGCCGCAGCCACTGCAAAAATAAAAAGGACCATAACCTGCCCTGCCATATCGCCCATAAAATTCGAAAAGGCCACCAGCATGAGATTCACTGCATTGAGCATAAGCTCAATAGACATGAACAGGATTAAGGCATTTCTCCTTGTACAAAAGCCGATGGTCCCCAAGCCAAAGAGTATTGATGACAAAACTATATAGTGTGTGAGCGATGCCATTCAGCCCTCTCTTAAAGTTTCTTCTTGCATAGATAGATCCCGCCAATCAGTGCTACAAGCAGGAGTACGGATACAACCTCAAAATGAAGCAGAAAGTCCCGGAAAAACAAATCACCAAACATCGATGGGTTTCCGAATCCTTCAGGGAGTGCCTTCATAGACACTATGTCAGACACGCCCTTTGTCCCGACTGCTACGAGACCAATTAAACACAACCCAAGCAGGGCACCGAAGCCCCTGTATGAGACATTGGCCTGGATAGCCGCCAACCTTTCACCCGGTGTCGTGAGAAGCATGATAACAAACACAACCAGGATCAGGATGGCCCCGGCATAAATGGCTACCTGGAAAATAGCAAGCAACGGGGCATGCAGATGGAGATACAGGCTTGCAAGAGCAATAAAAACCGTGAGCAGTCCCATGGCACTGGGCAATGCGTCCTTTGCGGCTATGGTAAATAGCCCGGCCAGAACTGACATACTGGCAAATACCCAGAAATATAGATCCATATCAATCACCCGATTCCTCTACATCTATATACTTTATATACTTTCAACACCTGATTTATTCTTCCTTCTCCGCGGCCTCTTTTTTCTCACCGCCCTCAGCCTTCTCGGTGGCCTCTACTTTCTCAGCGCTTTCGGCCTTCTCCGCGGTCTCAATCTTCTCAGTGCTTTCAGCCTTCTCAGCACTTTCGGCCTTCTCAGCCGCCTTTTTCTTTGCAACCGGCTTCTTTTTACCTTTAGCGCCAGCAACCTTGGCCTTTTTGCCCTCAGCACCCTCGGGTCCTTCTTCCCCCTCCGGCTTAGGCGGCGCAGGAACAACAGGAACACGCTTCCTGGGCGGCTTGAGCTTGCCCTCTTCCTTGGCCTTACGATAATTCATAAGCAATTTTCGTTTATCCAGAATACACTCTTCTTTTGTATACCTGGCAAACTCGAATTCTTGTCCTAAAACAATGGCATTCTTGGGGCATGCATCTTCACAGAAACCGCAGAATATGCATCGCAGGAGGTCTACTTCAAAGGCTGCAGGATATGTCTTTGCAGCATACTTATCTTCCTCGCCTTCCTTTCGCTTGGCCTTCTTTATCGTAATACACTTTGCCGGGCAGATTTTTGCGCACATACCACACGCAATACACGTCTCCCTGCCCTTATCGTCCCGCTGCAGCATATGTTCACCGCGAAAGATAGGAGATATTTCCCTGGTGCGATCTTCCGGGTACTGCCAGCATGTTGGAATCGTATGGGGCCCGGGCCTCCAGCAGGCCTTAAAATTGAACCAGAAGTGTCCCCACGTGAGCTTCATACCCTTCAGGATCTCCCACAGATAGATCCGTTCAGTCAGGGTGTATTCCTTTTTTACAACCGGCTTGGCCATAATGTACTCCGACTAGACCGTAAGCTGAATAAACAGCGCGGTAATGAAGATATTAAACAGGGCAAGAGGAATCAGCCCTCTCCACCCAAGGCCCATAATCTGATCATACCTGAACCGAGGCAAGGTCCACCTGACCCACACAAACATCCACAGGAAGAACGATACCTTTAAGAAGAATATACAGAAAGATACTATCCCCCATGATATGGGTCCGAGATATGCGCCCAAGTCAATATATGGCATATGCCAGGAGCCAAAATACAGGGCGACAATAATACCGGATATCGTTACCAGGTTTACGTACTCCCCGAAGAGATAAAGCCCCAGTCGCATTGAACCGTACTCTGTATGATAGCCCGAAACAATTTCGCTTTCCGCTTCAGGCAAGTCAAACGGCACACGGCTGGCCTCTGCATAGGCAGCCACAATGAACAGAATAAATCCCAAGGGCTGTTTGAATATCCCCCAGTTTGGTAGAAATCCCAAAAAAGTCCCCTGCTGGGCAAGAGATATATCTCTGAGGCTGAAGGTGCCATACACGAACACAATAGCCAGCAGAGCCAGCCCCAGAGGCACTTCGTATGAAACCATCTGGGCAGTACATCTCAGACCTCCAAGGATCGAATACTTATTAGTGGAGCCCCAGCCGCCCAGTATTACCCCGTACACTCCCATGGAACCAATGGCTAATATGAAGAGAAACCCTATATTCACATCGGAAACCTGGAGTATTATTTCCTTGCCTCCAAAAACAATCTTGTCTCCAAAGGGTACGACCGCATAGGCTGAAAAGGCCGGAAGAGCAAAAAGCAAAGGACCCATAATATAGAGAAGCTTTTGAGCCTTTGTAGGTATTATCTCTTCCTTGGTAAAGAGCTTGATTCCATCTGCCAAAGGCTGGAACAGTCCCCAAGGACCGGCGCGGTTCGGACCCGGCCTGTCCTGTATCAAAGCTGCACCCCGCCTTTCCACCCAGGTCATGACCACGGCTATGAGCAAAACCCATACCCAGATGCAAACGACCTTAATAATTGCGATTAGCCAGTCATCCATGGGCATCAGCCTCCTTACCGATCCAACTCGCCGGCAATAACGTTAAGACTACTGAGACAGGCAACCAGGTCGGCTATCAGTTCCCCCTCGACCAACTCAGGAAAGGCCTGATAGATCATATAGCACGGGGGCCTTATCCTTATTCTATAAGGGTTGGCGGAACCATCGCTCTTTACAAAAAAGCCCAGCTCCCCGTTAGGAGACTCTAAAGCACTATATACTTCACCTGCCGGGGGTTTGATGACCTTGGGCACCCTTGCCATCAGAGGGGCATCGGCCGGCATCTCCTTGTAAAGCTTGTATGCCTGGTCAATGATCTTGATGGACTCCTCCATCTCGATCATGCGCACGATGTAACGATCAAATACGTCTCCATTTTTCCCGACCGGCACTTCGAACTTGAATTTGTCATACATGCAGTAGGGTTCATCTATTCTCAAGTCCCTCTTGACCCCGCATGCCCTCAGGCAGGGACCTGTAAAGCCCCAGTTCAGGGCGTCCTCTGCAGAAAAGGCACTGACGCCTATGGTACGGTCCATCCAGATACGGTTGTGAGTAAGGAGCTTTTCAGTTTCATCATTGGCCTTTCGCACACCGGGCTTGAGCTCCTCCCACCTCTCCTCAAAATCATCAGGCAGGTCGGCATCCACTCCGCCGATACGGCCAAAGGTGTTAGTCAGCCTTGCTCCGTTGAACCACTCGAATATCTCGTAGATCTCCTCACGCTGTATGATAAGATAGAAGAATGGCGTAAAGGCCCCAAGGTCCACGCCAAGGATCCCTATACAGACCTGGTGATCTGCGATCCTGGCAAGTTCCATCATGATGACCCGGATGAGCTGGGCCTTCTCAGGGACCTCAATACCCATCAACTTCTCCACAGCCATCTCATATGAAACATTGTTGGGAATGGCGGAACAGTAGTTGAGCCTGTCCGTAATAGGAATGAATTGATGGTATGTAAGATTCTCGCCCAGCTTCTCCACGCCCCGGTGAAGATATCCTATCTCAGGGTCGACTTTTATCAGAGATTCTCCGTCGGTCAGAGCGATCACCCGGAGAGTGCCGTGCATGGCCGGATGAGAAGGGCCGATATTTACCGTTACGTAGTCACCTGTATCGTGACCGGTCTGAGGAGTGGGATTCTGATTCACCTTCATTTCTCCTAATCGTCGTATATCAGGTGACGTTCTTCCCCCTGCCCTTCCAAGGGATAGTCCTTGCGAAGGGGATGTGCCGGAAAGTCGTCCCACATCAGGAGTCTCTTAAGATTGGGATGGCCCTTAAAGCGTATGCCAAACATGTCAAATACCTCACGTTCAGGCCAATCTGCGGCCTTCCACACGGGAGTCAGGGTATCCACCTCCATATCATTCTCTTCCACACGTACCTTCACCTGCAGACGCTCATTTCGTTCAAGGCAAAGCAGCAGGTAAACTACTTCATAGCGGGGAGGAAGCGGCCCTTTCTCTTTTACTTCTTCTTCTTCTGCTGCCTCAGCACCCTCACCTTCTTCTGTTTTTTTCTTGGGCTTTTTCTTGGGCTTATTCAGGTCGAGATTATCCACCCCCAACAAGTCACTCAAAAAATTAAAACCGAGATCGGGTGTATCCCGCAAAAGGCGCATCACTTCAACCACGCTTCTCTTTGGAACTTCCACACTGAGGTCGCCTTGACATTCAATCATGGCCACAACAAAATTTTCAGGCCCGAGACACTGTTCCACTCTGTTCTTGAGATCCATGGTTAGGTACCCACCAATAAGTCAGAGTACTTCTTATGTGTAATAGGCTGACTCTTCTCAGTCTTTTCGATAAACATCAACAAGGCCTGCAACAGGGCCTCAGGCCTTGGAGGACACCCTGGAATGTAAATATCCACAGGCACGAGCTTGTCAATACCCTGAAGCGTTGGATATGTCCTGAAAACGCCTCCGCTGCAAGCACAGGCACCCATGGAAATAACACATCTGGGTTCAGCCATCTGGTCATATATCCTCTTGAAAGCAGGCGCCATCTTCAAGGTTATGGTCCCTGCCTGTATCAGCACGTCTGCCTGACGCGGAGAAAAGCTGGGTCGCTCCGCCCCGAATCTTGCCATATCGTAACCTGCGGCCAGAGCGCACATCATCTCGATACCACAACAGGCAGTACCATAAGGGAGAGGCCACGGTGATCTTTTCCGTCCCCAGTTAATCAACCACTCCAGCTTGGTGGCTATCCATCCACCACCATTGTATGCCTCAGTTGCCATACGCCTTATCCCCCTAATCCCACTCTATAGCGCCCTTTTTAATCGCATAAATAAGACCGGCCAACAAGACCCCTACAAAGATGAATATCTCAAAAAAAGCGCCCCACCCAATTGCAGCCAATTCACGATATCTGACAGCCAAGGGAAAGATCAAGATTGTTTCCAAATCGAATACCAGAAAGAGTATTGCAACAAGGAAGTATTTGACATCATAACGGGTACGGCTGGGGTCCAGGAGTGGCACACCGCATTCATAAGTACTGTGTTTGGCGGCGTATGGACGAGAAGGCCCAAGGATATAAGCTCCGCCAAGCATGAGAATCACCACCAACAGCGACATGCCAAGATACATGACAATGGTCTCAAAACCGCTCATCATGTCAATAGCCCTCCTCTCACAATAAATCCCAAACCGTTAATGGTGCAAAAATCGCTGAATCACACTTCAGTTTCAGCGCCATTATTAAGAAAAAATTATTGTTCAAGTATAATTGGTGTCAGTGTATATTCTTTTCCACATTCAAAGTCAAGGTACTGTTTTTCGCCTTTGTCCATGTTTAATCACTGACTTTGGTGGATTCAACTATCACAAGAAAACACGGCTGTCAAGACAAAAAATGAATCCTCACTCAGTAAACTTGGGCGACATTTAAACCCGTGAACGGTTACGAATATGGTTACCTGCTATGCCTTGATTTGGCAGATGCGACTGTCCGGTATACAAGCTCAAAGACCTCTTCAAAGGAAGTAGGTGTAACCCTTCCCATTTCTATAAATTTTACTACTATCTCCTTTGTGACCTTGAGTATCATCTCCTCTTCGCGGAGCTTTTGATCTCGGCCCGGGTCTTTATTCTTGTGTTGAGAGTCAGACATTTTCCCGCAGTTCCATGGCTATAAACAATAAGGCCCCTGCTGCAGAAGAAGGCCAATTTCTCATTAGCAGGAGCCCTTACTTATTAAGAAAAACCCGGAAAGGCCCTCCCTATAGTAATCTTAATGTTTGGTGGAGCTGGGCGGGATCGAACCGCCGGCCTCTTGAATGCCATTCAAGCGCTCTCCCATCTGAGCTACAGCCCCACAGGCGGAAAATTATTAACATACTGGCCTGTTAGCGTCAAGACGAGTATGATGATATTGGTGACAGAAAATGAAAGGCAGGTAGGAGCCATGGCGTATTGCGATCTTCAGGATTTTATCAAGAAACTTGAGAAACATGGAGAACTTGTCAGGATCAAAGAGCCTGTGAGTCCGGTCCTTGAGATAACAGAGATCACTGACAGGGTCTGCAAACTGTTTGGACCGGCCCTCCTCTTTGAAAACGTCCCTGGATTCGATATGCCTGTGCTTATGAATACCTTTGGATCCTACAGGCGAATGTCCATGGCCCTGGAAGTGCCCAACCTCGACTCCCTTGGCGATGAAATCCTGGATTTTATCGAATCAGAGGCCCCTGATACCCTATTAAAAAAACTGAAAATAATACCCAAGCTCAAACGCTTGAAAAACGCCTTTCCAAAGACTGTCCCAAAGGCCCCCTGTCAAAAAATAGTCTACAAAGGTGAGGACGTCGATCTGACCCGCCTTCCGGTGCTTCACTGCTGGCCCGAGGACGGAGGTCCTTTCATAACCTTGCCCCTGGTCTTTACTCGCCATCCGGAGACAGGAATCAGAAACGTCGGCATGTACCGCATGCAGGTCTTTGATAAAAAAACAACAGGCATGCACTGGCACACCCACAAGGGCGGGGCCCACCATTACAGGGTTGCCGAGCGCATGGGACAGCGCCTGGAAGTTGCCGTCTCCATAGGGCCTGACCCGGCCATGACCTATGCGGCAACCGCCCCGCTTCCTGACGACGTAGACGAATGCATTTTTGCAGGATTTTTAAGAGAAGAGCCGGTCGAGCTTGTAAAATGCCTGACTGTGGACCTGGAGGTCCCGGCCTCATCTCAGATAATTCTTGAAGGATATGTCGAACCCGAAGAACGGCGAATCGAGGGTCCTTTTGGTGACCATACCGGATATTACTCCCTGGCTGACCAATACCCGGTCTTTCATGTAACCTGCATGACCCTCAGAAAAGACGCCATCTATCCGGCCACCATTGTCGGACAACCTCCACAGGAAGACTGCTACATGGCAAAGGCCACTGAACGCCTCTTTCTTCCTATGATAAAAAAGACTTTGCCTGAAATTGTGGACATGAATCTCCCTCTTGAGGGCGTATTCCACAACCTGGCCTTTATATCCATTGACAAGCGCTATCCCGGCCATGCCCGCAAAGTAATGCATGCCCTTTGGGGCCTCGGCCAGATGATGTTCTGTAAAATAATCCTTATCTTTGACAACGAGGTGGACGTGCAGGACCTGTCCCAGGTACTATGGCGCATGGGTAACAACATAGACCCCAGAAGGGACATAGTCTTTGCGGATGGGCCTGTAGATGCCCTTGATCATGCAGCACCACTCCCCCTTTATGGTAGCAAGATGGGTATAGACTGCACCAGAAAGTGGGCGGAAGAAGGGTTTACAAGACAGTGGCCGGATGTAATAGCAATGGAAAACGAAATCATCAAAAAGGTTGACAAGCTGTGGCCAAAGCTGGGACTGAAGACATGATGAAGGATAAAGGCCAGGAGCCAATCCTTCTTGCAATCACCGGGGCCAGTGGGTCTATCTACAGCCTTAAATTAATCGAAATCCTAAAAGACCTGGGCCAGGAGGTCCATCTCATCGTATCCAGGACAGGGGAACAGGTCTCCAGGATTGAGATCAAGGAAGATGGCTTCCAGGCCCTGATCCGGATGGCACACACAGTTTACAGCCCGGATAACCTGGCCGCTGCCCCTGCAAGTGGTTCAAGCAGATGGAAAGCCATGATAATCATCCCTTGTACAATGGGGACCATGGCATCCATAGCTCACGGATTCAGCCAAAACCTGATCCACAGGGCGGCTGACTGTTTCCTGAAGGAACGTAGGCCCCTTATCCTGGTTCCCAGAGAAACCCCCTTGAATCGAATCCACTTACAAAATATGCTGTTGGCAGAAGAGGCCGGGGCCGTAATATATCCTGCAATGCCCAGCTTCTACTATCAACCCGGAAATATTGATGAAATGGCATCATTCTTTGCCGGCAGGTTGGCGGAATTCATAGGACTCGAGGTAGAAGGCCTTAAGAGGTGGCATGGAATTGATTAGGAGCCGCATGCAATCACCAAATCACCAAATCACCAAATCACCAAATTCATTATCCCCAATTTCAAAGGTGCGGATACTGCTTGAAATGATAAAATTCGAGCACACTATCCTTGCCCTGCCCTTTGCATACCTTGGGGCCTTTTTGGCTGCTGAAGGACCACCTGACCTGTGGACTTCCCTGTGGATTCTTGTTGCTATGATTGGAGCCAGGACGGCTGCAATGGCTTTTAACCGTATAGTTGACATCCCCTTTGATTCAAAAAATCCCCGCACAAAGGAGAGGGCCCTCCCCAAAGGGACTGTCAAGGCAAGGGACGCCTGGATCATGGTAATAGTTGCTTCGGGGATTTACTTCCTGGCAGCCTATGAACTGAATCGACTGGCATTCCTGCTCTCCCCGGTTTTCCTGGCTGTTGTGCTAAGCTACTCATATACCAAGAGGTTCACCTCACTGTGCCACCTCTTTTTGGGCCTGGCCCTGAGCCTGGCCCCTACGGCCGGATGGATCGCAGTAAAAGGAAGTGTAGAATTCCTTCCTTTGATCCTCAGCACAGGCGTACTTTTCTGGGTAGCGGGATTCGACGTTCTATATGGCTGCCTGGACTATGATTTTGACCGGAAACAAGGCCTGCACTCAATACCGGCAAGGTGGGGGATAAAGAAGGCCTTCTGGATTTCAGGCATATTCCACTTTGTGGCCTTTATCGCCCTTGTTTCAGTGGGCCTTCTGGCACATCTCAACTGGATATACTACTGTGGCTTACTGGCCACCTTTGCACTCCTGGTAATGCAAAGGCTGGTGGTAAACCCCAAGGACCTTTCCCGGATGAATATGGCCTTTTTCACCTTTAACGGGGCCATAAGCATAATCCTGTTTACCGCAACAGCCATTTCTCTTATCTGGAAGGTCTGATGCCCAAATTCGACATACCTGCCAGGATTGTAGAACAGACACAACTTGCCCATGGTATTTTCCTGCTTACGGTCAAGGCCCCTGCAATTCTGGATTCAGCCAACCCCGGGCAATTTTGCATGCTTGAGGTTAAATACAATAATAGCAGGGACCCTCTGCTTCGCCGCCCCCTGTCCATTTACAAGACCCGGGCAAACGGACAAATAAGCTTTCTTTATAAAGAAGTCGGCAAAGGCACCCGCCTGCTCTCGAAGCGGCGCCCCGGAGAGATAGTCAGGGTGCTGGGACCGCTGGGACAGGGCTTCAGGTTAATCCATGACCGTCCGTGCATACTGGTGGGCGGAGGGCTCGGCATTGCCCCTTTGCTCCTTCTGGCAGAGAGGATTAACCAATCCGGCAAACTTATCATCTTGATTGGGGCTGGAAATGCTTCGGAAATCCCGACCATTGAAGACTTCTCCGGACTTACCCGATATTTTCATGTTGCAACCGAGGACGGAAGCCTTGGACAAAGGGGAATGGTAACAGACCTGTTGGCTCAAACGCTCCAGGAAATCACGGGCATGGCGCAGATCTATACCTGTGGTCCGTGGCCTATGATGAAGGCTGTCTATCATATGGCCTGCAAAAAGAATATCCCCTGCCAGGTCTCACTGGAGGCTGCTATGGCTTGCGGCATAGGGCTGTGCCTGGGCTGTGCCGTTCCGAAATCAGATAGCCGGGGATTTCTCCACGTGTGCAAGGAAGGACCGGTATTTGACGCAGATCAAGTACATTGGGAGTACACCCAGTGATCCATCAAAAAAATCCAATCACCAAATCACCAAATCACCAAATCACCAAATACCCCAATCTCTCAATCAAAATTGGTTCCCTGATACTCAAAAATCCGGTCTTACTCGCCTCAGGGACCTGTGGTTATGGGGCAGAATTAAACGATCTTCTTGATTTGGACCAGGTAGGTGGAATTATAGTAAAAGGTATTTCCATTAAACCCCGTCCGGGGAACCCTCCTCCCCGCCTGGTGGAGACCCCGTGCGGTCTTTTGAACTCCATAGGGCTTGAAAACGTAGGAATAGAGTCTTTCCTCAGGGACAAGCTCCCCTGGCTGAGGAATGTAAAGACATCTTTGATTGTCAACATCCTTGGAAACTCAGTTGAAGAATATTCTGAAATAGCAAAAAAGCTCGACGGGGCAGAAGGTGTCAAGGCCATTGAGGTGAACATCTCATGCCCGAATGTAAAGGCAGGAGGCATTGCATTCGGCACAGACCCTGAAGCTGCGGCAAATGTAACTCATGCGGTTAAGAAAGCCACAGGCCTTCCTGTAATAATAAAGCTCACACCAAATGTGACTGATATTACCAAAGTTGCCCGGAAGGTGGCATCCGCAGGGGCAGATGCCATTTCTCTTATAAATACCCTCCTGGGTATGGCCATAGATATTAAGTCCAGGCGTCCGGCCCTGGGAAACGTGTTTGGAGGACTCTCAGGCCCGGCGATCAAACCCATTGCCCTGCGCATGGTCTGGCAGGTAGTCCGGGCTGTGGACATTCCTGTAATAGGTATTGGTGGTATCAGCACCCCGGATGACGCGCTCGAATTCCTGATGGCCGGTGCAAAGGCGATTGAAATTGGTACGGCAACACTCGTACGGCCAGACACTGCAGAGAACGTGCTGGCCGGTATCAGGGACTACATGGAGACCAACAGCATACAAAATGTAGAGGATTTGCGGCTACCGGTATGAGAATTATTATAGGGGTTCAGAGGTTCAGGGTTCACCTTAAACCTCTGAACCCTATCATCCCGTCTCGCTGCCCTGAGTCAAGGCAAAACCACTCAATGGCCCCTTAAGAACATATTGTTTTCTCTTCCGGCAACCGTTATATATGTGAATATTTACGGCCACGTCGGTTGCAGAATCACTATTAGCTGACATGGATACCATAGCAATGAATATAACTAGACATATTCTTATAAAGAGAGGAAAATCTTATGGGGGAAAAAGAGCGTCGTTCCAGAAAAAAACGAAGATCGGGGGTAGACCGCAGGAAGTTTAATGATCCGAATTACAAAGGACCTGAACGTAGAAGTGGTCGAGATAGGAGATCCGAAAAGGACAGAAGGAAATCCGCATAAAAGCCATGGAGGAGGCCATAGGGGACGCCAGTGAAAGGTTGACATGCTCTTGGGTCGCGGTAGGAATGCCGGTTACACGGCGCACCGTGACCGTTGTTCAGAATGGCCTACTGATAAGCAGAGTCATGATCGGGATGTAACGACAATAGGCGTAGCCATAAACCATCACGGTACGCTACTCCCCGAAATCCCTTTCCAATACGAAAACTGTAAAGTTTTTTGCCGCTTGGGCCTTTTTGAGATAAAATGACTTCCCATTTTAGACCATAATCTGAATATACCTGTTGCCATGTCATGTTTGCTAATTTCCGCAGAGTATTTAGGATGTTGCGCTGGTCACTTTTGGTGAGGTTGAAAAGGTGGCGTTGAAAGACGGGGTTGTTCAAATCCAAGCGCACCGTCTGATATATTTTCTGGCTCATTGCTTGATCCGGGTCTCTAATTCCTCAAAGTTTGTATCTTTGGGTGAATTTTTTTCTGCCCAAGCAACAGCTTCATTGAGTTCGGCCTGAACTCCCGGACCATGTAGCCATCTTTCATTATCGGGAATAAACCGACCCAGCTTGACGATCCAAACGCCGGTCTCGATTTCATCAATCATTACTGCTTGACCGGCGAATTTTTTGCCAAGTGAGATCTGACCACTACGGCCGACTGTTTTTATAGTGTTCATAGTTTCTCCTGAAATTGATATTATGATTTTATGATAGCATGAATGCATGATAAATCAAAGATAAAATCAAAAGTCAGAGGCCAAAGATGTTTGCTCTCCATCGTTGACAGCAAGTGCCTCCTGCATATAATATAAGAGTGTGGAGAAGCAAGTGTGGCCGCTTGCAGACATTGACTATCCGCAGACGTTTCAGGAATTTGACGCATGTTTTGCAACAGAGGATCGTTTAGGATAATTACATAAAGTGACTAAAAGAACTGAGTACATCCAAGCAAGGAAATCGCAGTTGAGTTTTTATAGAAAAGTACCTCTCTATATTAAAGGAGAGAAAGATAGATTTATTCTATACAAACAAAAAGGGATAACCATTGATGATATGCGTATCAGCGAGAAAACATATCCATCTGTATTATATATCAAATCCTCAGACAAGATAAAAGGTATTCAAGAGGCACAGAAAGCATTTAACAAAAAATTAGAAAATGATATTAAATTAGGCAATCCTGAAAAAGTCAAGGAAACTCTCATCAGTATTGTAAGAGAAACTTTTGAAGAACCAAGAAGTGGCAGCCTTGAAGGTGTTTATGACACAGTAAATATTTTAGTCAGCGACTACTCAAAAGAACATGATGTTGTTAAAAACTTGATAGATATATCACACAAAGATTATTCAACAATCTTGCATTCTATCAGTGTCATGGCACTTGCATTGGGTTTTGCATCTTATATTAATCTTTCGCAGGATGAAACAAAGGTGCTTGGCTTATGCGGATTACTGCATGATGTTGGCAAAACGAAAATTAACCCAGAGATACTTAATGCCCAAAGAAAACTGACTGATGAAGAATTTGAAGAAATGAAAAGCCATACCTATAGAGGTTACAATATTTTAAGAGAATGCAAATTCAAAAATGAATATATTAAACGCTTATCTCTTAGTGCTCTTGAACACCATGAAAAATCAGATGGTACTGGATATCCACTCAACAAAACTGAAAATCAATTAGCAAAATTTTCTCAAATAATTGCCATTATCGACTGTTATGAAGCATTGACAAATGATGACAGACCATACAGGAGCGCAATGAGTCCTTTTGATGCTTTGAACGAAATAATTGGAAGAAATGTAAAGAGTGGCAACTACAATAAAGAAATATTTACCCTATTTATTCAAAGCTTGAGTACAATTGTCAAATAAAAGTATTTAAATGTAGGTTGGGCAAAGCGCAGCGTGCCCAACACTACCGTCTGCTTTCTCTCAGAAAGGTATCCACGGCCTCTACAATGACATTTGTTATAGTAGTCCGATTCTTATGGGCATATGTTCTTGCCCTCTCAGCTAATTGTCGAGGAACGAAGACGTTACTGTTACCAATCTCTCCATGTTCACTGTTCATGATTGCATCTACACCGACTGGAGATTCTTGAAGACGGCTTAGGATACCGATATCATGGCTTGCTACAAACTGGCTTTGTTCAGGCATTTGATCCTCCCAGAGGTTGCTCAAATTCCTTCTATGAGCGGAATCACGGCTCAGTTTCAAGAAACCCTCTTGCAAGCAAGAGCTAGTGAGAAAACTAACGAGAACCTCGAACCTTGAAAGGCAGTATTTCAGCGGATCTGAGCTCTTTTTCCTCGGTTTCGACCCCTGAATGCGCAGCTCCCGCCATTTTCAGAGCATTTAGGAATCCTTTTTCCGCGAAAACGAAATTCCACATCATATCGCTCAGGCGTGTACAGGCAGCTAAAGGGTTACTGCATCTCTTACGTTCACTATCGATCTGCCACTGTAGACCTCGCAAACGTTGCTGACGATCCTCAGGTGCACTGGAAATAAGATCATCT
>JAIWFS010000002.1:0-18841 GCA_048631505.1 archaeon
ATGGTCCAGGAAATCGCCATAGGCCATTATTGGAGCCAATAATTGTTTTGATTGGCCCAATTTTTTCTGTGGGTGCGCCTGCACATTCTTGCACGTTTTGAAGCGCGGTGGTTTTCCCTGCTCCTGCCGGAGCCACGACCGGCATGAGCCGGTGCTATAGTTCAGCCGCCTGTTTGATCTGACCTATGACCTGATCCGCCAAAGGCTCTGCCATTACTGTTCTCCCATGGAAATGACCATCAAAGGTCAAAGAAATTGCAATCGTATTCCAATATCTCAACAAACATCTAAAGAACCGATTCCTTCATCCCCTCTTTGAAAAAAGGGGGGCAGGGTCGAATTTTGCAAGGGGCTCATCTCGGCAGGCGCCACCGGTAAGGGAACTATTGAGGCACACGTGGTCTGGATTTAAGAAAGGTCCTCCGACAACAAAAAACTCCGAAATGCATGAGCAAGAGGTGAAAGAGTCCGCTGATTATGCCATATCAGATGGAACTGTCTGCTAAGTTGGACTCCTTCCAGGACAGGGGCATGTAACAAGCCGTGCTCCAGATCGTCAGTCACGGCACGCCGTGAAATGATGGAGCATCCAAGCCCTGCCTTCACCGCCTGGCGGATTGCTTCGGTACTCCCCATCTCTGCCACAATTTGAAGGTCGTTGAACTGCAAATTTCCTGCAGCCTGCAGGGCACGCTCCGTGGCCAAACGCGTGCCCGACCCCTTCTCTCTCAAAACAAAGGGCTCGGACGCAAGATCATCAATAGACACCTGCCTGCAATCAGCAAGGCGGTGACCCGGAGGTACGATCAGGACCATGTCATCGTGAAAGCAGGGTTCAAAGCTAAGGTCTTTTTTTTGGACAACAGCCCCTACCAGCCCGAGCTCCAGTTTACCATTGGCAACATCAGCAACGATTGCGGCAGTATCCGATATACGCAATATCACCTTGATGTTGGGGCGCTCAGCCTTGAATCGACCGATCACACCCGGAAGAATATACTGCCCTGGGATATTACTACCTCCAAGGTCCAGGCTGCCCTTTTCCTGCCCTAAAAACATGGTTATTTCCCGTTCAGCCTGGAAATTAAGTCTTAATATCTGACGCGCAAAAGGATAAAGAACTTCGCCGGCCTTGGTTGGCGTTACATCTTTCCCGCTTCGATCGAATAATCGAACGTCCAAAGTCTCTTCCAAGACCCGGATGTGACCACTTACTGTCGGCTGGGTGAGGTGCACCTCATGGGCTGCCCGGCTGAAGCTGCGATTTTCCCACACAGCCAAAAAGACCTGGAGCTGACGTATTTCTATCATACTTTTCCTTCCGGCAGGGGCATGGGTTCTCCCAGCATCTTTGCCAATGCTGTTATGCGGGAAGTGTGCTCCAGGCATTCCATGAGCTCAAAGGCCTTCCAAAGACTCGGCCCCCTGGTGACAGCTCCATGATGGGCAAGAATCTGGGCAGGTCCTTTATGCAATGCATCCACAACCGCACGGGCCAAAGCCTCGGTGCCGGGCATTTCAAAAGGCACTATGGTCACCTCTCCCAGAAACATCTTGCCCTCAATTAACAAATGAGGCGACAGTTGATTTCCTGACAGGCTGAGCGCCAGAGTCCAGGGAGGATGGGTGTGCACTACTGCCGTGGCCCCCGGGTCCTGCCGGTAGATTGCCGTGTGCATGACCAGCTCTGAAGAGGGGCGACCCAGCCCCTTAAGGACATGCCCTTCAGAATCCACCACAACCAGGTCCGCCTCATTCAAAAAGCCCTTGTGCACCCCGCTGGGAGTTATAAGGATGTCCCCTCCGGAAAGTCGGACGCTTACATTTCCATCTGCAGCGGCAATCAAGCCCTTATTATATAATTGCCTGCATACCTTTATCACCTCAGGCCGCAGATCACTATCTTCCTGTGTTGTCAACTACTGAACTCCTGCTTTATGGTGACATCTTTCTTTATTCTATCCAGAGTAGATGCCAATGCCGTAATAACATATTCCCTGGTACTTCCGGCAAGTCCGAGAAGCATAATATCTTCTCCCACGTCCAGTCTTCCCTCTTGTATTTCAGCCTCAGCCGCCATAATGCCAGGGAGTTTTCGCGTATCGGCCAGTATCCGGGACAACTTCCCCCAATCCGCTTTTACCTCAATGGATTTAACAGGTCTTCCGTCCCTGCTGGAATTCCGCACAATCCCATTGTGGATCAAGACCATCCCCGCATCACCGCCTGCTCTTTTTTTAAGCTTAGCCGCAAATTCAATCAGATCCATAATAAGCCGTACATTCCCCTACACTGCCGGTTGCAAGATAGACAAGGAACAATTAATATTAAAGTTATTAAATTCAAAATTTAGAATTCAAAAGTAATATGGAGGACTAATAACATGCCCATTCATGAATTTAGGTGTTTGAATTGTGACTACATATTTGAGCTCCTCATTATGAGCAAAAATGAGATGGACTCAGTTTCGTGCCCCAAATGCGAGAGTTCCAATGTCGGCAAGCTCATGAGTGTTGCCAATGTTGCTGTAGATAAACGCCTAAGTAGTGCTTCCCGGCGTCGACCTCCTGTGGAGCATCACACGTGTGATACCGGCTCATGCGATACAATCGAACTACCAGGATATGAAAGGTAAAGGGACGGGCCCTAATAAAAAAGGCCGAGCTTTTTGCCCGGCCTTACCCTGTTCCTCGCACATCACCATCAATCCGCCGCAGCCCGTCTGCGCTCTTTCTCTTCGTAGAATACCTTGCCCGTACCGGCAGGTATGAGGCGTCCCATGATTACGTTTTCTTTCAGCCCTCTCAGGTAATCCACCTTCCCGGCTATAGAGGCTTCGGTCAGGACCTTGGTAGTCTCCTGGAAAGATGCTGCTGAAATAAAGCTATCTGTGCTGAGAGACGCCCTGGTAATACCAAGAAGCATAGGTTCAGCCGAAGCAGGCTCGCCTCCTTCTTCTACCATTATCCGATCATTTTCCTCCTCAAAGCGGCGACGTTCTACCTGCTCTCCAAGCATGAATGTACTGTCTCCCACACCGGTGATCTTTACCTTGCGCAGCATCTGCCGCACTATCACTTCGATGTGTTTATCATTAATCTTTACACCCTGGAGCCTGTATACCTCTTGAATCTCGCCCACCATGTATCGGGCAAGGTCCTTTATGCCTTTCACCCTGAGATAGTCATGAGGATCGATGACACCGTCCATCAACGACTCACCGGCCCTGATATAATCTCCTTCATGGACCCTTATATACTTGCCCTTGGGTACCATGTATTCCTTTGCGTCACCATACTCCGGGGTAACAACCACCCGCCTCTTGCTCTTAATGTCCTTGCCGAAAGAAACCACTCCGTCGATTTCTGTAATAACAGCATACTCCTTGGGCTTTCTTACTTCAAAGAGTTCGGCGATCCTCGGAAGACCCCCTGTAATATCTTTAGTCTTGGTGGTCTCTCTGGGGATTCTGGCTAGAGGCTCTCCTGCTGCTATCTTATCTCCCTCATTGGCAGTTATAATGGCCCCGACCGGAAGCTGGTAGCGGGCCTCGCCTTTGCCCTTGGCCAGCTTCGAGGTGCGTCCTCTCTCGTCCTTTATGGAAATCCTGGGCTGGTAATCTGCTGCACGATACTGTATCACCACCCTGCTTGCCTTTCCGGTGACCGGATCCACCTTCTCCTGCATGGTGATGCCCTCAGTAAGATCCCCGAACTTCACTACCCCAGGCACCTCTGTAAGAATCGGTACGGTAAACGGATCCCACTGGGCAAGCTTCTTCCCTGCCTCTATCTCCTGGCCTTCCTCTACTACCAATTCGGCGCCGTATATTACTGGAAAGCGCTCCCTCTCACGTCCATCCGGGGCCACAATCACTATTTCTCCGTTTCGGTTCAACACTACCTGTCGGCCGGCCGGATTTCGCACGGCATTCAACCTCTCAAAACGCACCGCACCAGACCCCCTTGAGCGAATTTCAGCCTGCTCCACCTTACCGCTGGCAGTACCACCAATGTGAAAGGTCCGCATGGTAAGTTGTGTTCCCGGTTCCCCTATGGACTCTGCGGCTATGATGCCGATTGCCTCCCCCATAGCCACAATGCCGCCACGGGCCAGATCTCTCCCATAGCACTTGGCGCAGACCCCATAAGGAGACCTGCAGGTGAGCACCGATCGAATCTCAACATTGGGAATACCCGCTTCCTCGATCTTACGGACCCCTTCCTCGCCAATCTGCTCGCCGGACTTGACAAGGACCTCTCCTGTCACAGGATCAACTATGTCCATCAGGGCTACACGCCCAAGGATACGCTCGCCCAGACGCTGGATAATCTCACCACCTTCCAACAAGTGCCCAGTCTCTATGCCGTCAATGGTTCCACAATCCTCCTCTGTTATAGTGGCGTCCTGAGCAACATCAACCAGACGCCGGGTGAGGTAGCCGGAGTTGGCGGTCTTAAGGGCCGTGTCAGCCAAACCCTTCCGTGCCCCATGAGTAGATACAAAATACTCCAGCACACTCAAGCCCTCACGGAAATTTGCCTGAATTGGAGTCTCTATGATCTCACCTGACGGTTTAGCCATCAGGCCGCGCATTCCTGCAAGCTGCCTGATCTGGTCCTTACTGCCCCTGGCGCCGGAATCAGCCATAATAAAAATAGGATTGAAACTGGGGGCGGATATCGCCTTTCCGTCAGCCCCACGGTGGTATTCTACTGAGATACCCTCCATCATCTCCTTCGCCACCTCATCTGTAGCCCTGGTCCATATGTCAATCACCTTGTTGTACTGTTCTCCGTCAGTAATAAGACCCTCAGAGTACTGGTGCTGGACCTCTGACACCTCTTCCTGAGCCTTTTCAAGAATTTCCTCCTTTTGCACCGGAACCATCATATGGTTTATGCCAACGGAAATCCCGGCCAGAGTGGCGAAACGATATCCCATGTCCTTGAGGCGATCCGCCAGAATCACTGTCTTCTTGGCCCCTGCTATGCGGTAACTCTCATTAATGAGTCTGGCAAGGTCCTTCTTGCGCATGGTCTTATTAATAATAGAAAAAGGCACCTCCTCAGGTAGAATATCCGAGAGGATTACCCGGCCCACAGTGGTCTCTGTCAGCTCGCCTCGAATCCTGACCTTAATCCTGGCCTGCAGATGGACAACACCCGCCTCCCACGCAAGTAGCACCTCTTCCTTGGAACCAAATATCTTGCCTTCACCCTTTGCATTTAACCTGTCCCTGGTCATATAATATATACCAAGGACTATATCCTGAGTAGCCATGATGATAGGCTCTCCATGGGCAGGAGAAAGCAGGTTGTTGGTTGACATCATGAGTACCCTTGCTTCTGTCTGGGCCTCTACTGACAGGGGGACATGGACTGCCATCTGGTCCCCATCGAAATCAGCATTGTATGCAACGCATACCAAAGGATGGAGCTGAATGGCCTTACCTTCAATGAGTATGGGCTCAAAGGCCTGAATACCCAAACGGTGCAAGGTGGGAGCACGATTCAGCAAAACAGGATGCTCCCTTACAACTTCATCAAGGGCATCCCATACCTCAGGGGCCTCCTTTTCCACCATCTTTTTTGCACTCTTGATAGTGGTAACAAGCCCCTTTTCTTCGAGCTTATTGTAAATAAAGGGCTTAAAGAGCTCTATTGCCATCCGCTTTGGCAGACCGCACTGGTGAAGCCTGAGTTCCGGACCTACTACAATGACCGAACGTCCTGAGTAATCGACCCTCTTTCCAAGGAGATTTTGACGAAAACGCCCCTGCTTGCCCTTCAGCATATCTGATAATGATTTCAAAGGACGTTTGTTCGGCCCTGTAACTACCCGGCCCCTCCGGCCATTATCAAAGAGGACGTCCACTGCCTCCTGGAGCATCCTTTTTTCATTACGGATGATGATGTCCGGGGCATCCAGCTCTTTGAGCTTCTTGAGTCGATTATTCCGATTGATGACCCTGCGATAAAGGTCATTGAGGTCCGATGTGGCAAATCGCCCTCCATCCAGGGGGACCAGAGGTCTCAGATCCGGAGGAAGGACCGGAATAACGCTTAGAATCATCCATTCAGGCTGGTTACCTGAATCACGAAAGGCCTCAATGACCCTCAGTCGCTTGCCAAGCTTTTTTCTTTTGGCTTCTGAACGGGTCTTGATCATCTCTCCCCGGAGTTCCACGGACAGGGCATCCAGATCGAGACGCTTTAACATCAAATGTATTGCTTCCGCCCCTATATCTACCTCAAATTTATCACCGAATTGCTCCTGATTCTTGTAATAGGCCTCATCGGACATAAGAGTGCCCACAGGGATGTCCGGCATCTCCGAGTCGATCACTATGTGTGACTCGAAGTACAGGACCCTTTCGAGCTCTTTCAAACTCAAATCCAAAAGAGCACCGATTTTGCTGGGAAGGCTCTTTAAAAACCATATATGAGCTACCGGAGCTGCCAGGGAAATGTGGGCCATCCGCTCCCGCCGGACTTTTGACTGGATGACCTCAACTCCGCATTTTTCGCAGATGACGCCCCGGTGCTTCATGCGCTTGTACTTTCCGCACAGGCACTCATAATCCTTTACCGGGCCAAAAATCTTGGCACAAAAAAGGCCTTCCCGTTCCGGCTTAAAGGTCCGGTAGTTGATGGTCTCAGGTTGCTTTACCTCTCCATTTGACCTTCCGAGAATTTTCTCAGGAGAGGCCAGAGAAATCCTGACTGATTTAAAGCTCAAAGGATCTTTTGGCTTTGTAAAAAGGGAAAGAAGATCTTCCATTCAGTAAAACCCCCGTATCACTCCTGCAACTCTACATCCATACACAAACCCTGAAGTTCCTTCACCAGGACATTAAAGGACTCAGGAAGACCTGCCTCAAGGAAATTGTTGCCCTTGACGATCTTTTCATACATCCTGGATCTTCCGACTACATCGTCGGACTTGACTGTCAGGAACTCCTGAAGAGAATAAGCAGCGCCGTAAGCCTCCATGGCCCACACCTCCATCTCACCCAATCGCTGCCCCCCAAACTGGGCCTTTCCTCCAAGGGGCTGCTGCGTGACCAGAGAATATGGACCAGTAGAGCGGGCATGTATCTTATCATCCACTAAGTGGTGAAGTTTCAATACATACATGACCCCGACAGTGACCGGCTCGGCTATAGCCTTTCCAGTATAACCATCGTAAAGAATCACCTCGCCAAGTTCTGATTGTCCTGACTCTACCAGGAGCTTGCGGATCTGGTCCTCATGTGCTCCGTCAAACACCGGAGTTGCAACCGGTACGCCCTGTTCAAGGCTCAAGGCAAGATTTCGCAACTGTTCGTCATCCATGCCGCTTATCAAGGCATTCAGCTCGTCTTGCGAATAGATATTGGCCATTCTTTTCTTGATCTTGTCGATCTTATAATCTTTTGCCAACTCAGCCAGTTGTGCCCCGAGATTTTTTGCAGCCCAACCCAGATGGATCTCCAAAAGCTGACCCACATTCATCCGTGAAGGTACGCCCAGGGGATTCAAAACAATGTCAACCGGAGTGCCGTCTGCAAAATATGGCATATCCTCTATCGGCACGATAGTAGAAACCACACCTTTGTTGCCATGACGCCCGGCCATCTTGTCACCTACAGCCAGCTTCCGCTTCATTGCCACACAGACTCTGACCATCTTAATCACACCTGGCGGAAGGTCATCCCCCTTCTTCAGACGCTCAATTTTACCCTCAAAGTATGTGGTTATTCGTTGGACCTCACCCTCATACCAGGACAGCACATCACTCACTACAGGAATCAGGCTCCTGCGACCCTCCAGCATGAGATCTCTCAAACGATGGATAGGTATCTTCCGGAGCATATCACTTGTAATCTCATCCCCAGCCTCAAGATAGACCTTGCCCTTACTGTCTATTATAGAAACCGATGCCTTCTGCCCCTTGAGATGACTCTCCAGCTTTTTAAGAGCAGTCCGACGAATCACATTGATCTCGTCCGCCTGATCCTTAAGTACACGTGCTATTTCAATGTCCTCAATGGCCTGGATCCGTTCGTCTTTTTCCACACCTCTGCGGCAAAAAACCTTAGCATCTATCACCACACCCTGGATTCCCGGCGGCACCCTGAGAGATGTATCCTTTACGTCTCCTGCCTTCTCACCAAAGATGGCCCGAAGGAGCTTCTCCTCCGGAGTAAGCTGGGTCTCTCCCTTTGGTGTAATCTTGCCTACAAGTATGTCTCCGGACTTAACCTCTGCCCCTATACGTATTATGCCGCTATCATCCAGATCACTGAGGGCGTCTTCCCCTACATTAGGTATGTCGCGGGTTATCTCCTCCTTACCCAGCTTAGTGTCCCTGGCCTCCAATTCAAATTCCTCAATATGTATCGATGTATAAACATCCTCTTTGACCAGGCGTTCACTCACGACCATTGCATCTTCAAAATTGTAGCCTCGCCAAGGCATAAAAGCCACTACAACATTCTTGCCTAATGCCAGTTCTCCATTGTCAGTAGATGGACCATCTACAAGAACGTCTCCTTTTTTAAATTCCTGCCCTGGAATCACTATTGGTCTTTGATTGAGTGTTGTTGTCTGATTGGACTTCTGGTACTTGGTGAGTTTATGTATCTCGACCTCCACCGGTAGTTCCTTGGACTCATCCTCATCGTAAACCACTACCAGGCGTGTAGCATCGACGTCTTCTATATATCCGTCCCTTTTTGCAACTACAGTCACACCGGAATCCATGGCCACTATTTTCTCCATCCCGGTACCAACGAGCGGAGCCTCTGAAACCAGCAGAGGAACTGCCTGCCGCTGCATGTTGGAACCCATCAAGGCCCGGTTTGCATCATCATTTTCCAGAAATGGTATAAGACCTGAAGAAACACTGACCAACTGGTTGGGGGCTACGTCTATGGCAGTAACCTCCTCTGCCGGGACAATAACGAACTCGCCCATTCTCCTGGCACCAACATTGTCATCAATAATATATCCGTCATCATCAAGACTGACTGTTGCCTGTGCGATAGTCTCCTTTTCATCTTCAATAGCAGTCATATAGACCACTTTCCCTGTAGTCCTGCGGTCCTTAACCTTACGGTAAGGAGTCTCCACAAAACCATACCTGTTTATTCTGGCAAAGGAACTCAAAGAAACTATAAGTCCGATATTTGGACCTTCAGGTGTTTCAATGGGACAAATCCTCCCATAATGAGTGGGATGTACATCTCGCACCTCAAACCCGGCCCTCTCCCTGGACAGGCCACCCGGCCCCAAAGCAGATAACCTTCGCTTGTGAGTGATTTCTGCCAGCGCATTGGTCTGGTCCATGAACTGGGAAAGCTGACTGGAGCCGAAAAACTCCTTGATGACAGAAGTAACGGGCTTAGGATTTACCAAATCATTAGGCATTAACGCCTCAACTTCCTGAAGGGTCATTCTCTCTTTAATAGCCCGCTCCATCCGGACCAGTCCGATCCTGTACTGATTCTCTATAAGCTCACCCACTGATCTGACCCGGCGGTTGCCTAAATGATCTATGTCATCTACCGGCCCCTGCCGATCCTTTAAACGGACCAACTCCCTCACAGTCTCCATTATGTCCTCAGTCGTAAGGACCTTCAGGGAAAGAGGCAAATCCATACCCAGCCTCTGATTGATCTTATAACGGCCTACCTCTGAAAGATCATAGGTGCCGGGGTTGAAAAAAAGAGAATTAAAAAACTTCTCAGCCACCTCGGGTATTGGGGGACTACCGGGACGAAGCCTCCGGAATACTTCTATAATGGCCTCTTCCTGATTCTGTGTCTTGTCCTGAAGTAGCGTGTCCCTTATGGAAGAACTTACCTTGATGCCATCGATAAACAGGACCTGCAACTCTGTGATTCCACTCTCCCTTAAAAGCGCCAAATCCTTTTTCGTGACCGGAGAGTTCATGGGAATCAACACCTCCCCGGTTTCAGGATTTACTACATCAAGGGCTGTGATCTTTTCTATTAGATCATCTTCTTCAACAGGTACCATGATGACACCTGATTCCTCAAACTTCTTCATCATGGTCCGGGAGAACTTGCGATTCTTGCGTAAAAGGATATCGCCTGTATCAGGATTCACCACGTCCAGAGTAGCCTTCTGGCCTAACATGGTCTCTGTATTCACCCTACGATACAGAAATTTGCCATCAATTACATACGTATCCCAGTTATAAAAAATACTTAGCAAATCTTCAGTGCTGTAACCCATGGCTTTTAGCAACACTGTTACAGGGAACTTCCGCCTGCGATCTATCCGGACATGCAAGATGTCTTTGGGATCAAACTCCAAGTCTATCCAGGAACCACGGACCGGAATGACTCTGGCTGAGTAAAGCAATTTCCCACTGGCATGTGTCTTTCCCTTGTCGTGGTCAAAAAATACCCCTGGGGAACGTTGAAGCTGGCTGACCACTACTCGCTCAGTACCATTAATAATAAAGGTGCCGGTTCTGGTCATAAGGGGAATGGCGCCAAAGTAAATCTGCTGTTCCTTGATATCCCGTATACTTTGTACTCCGCTTTCTTTATCTACGTCATAAGAAAGAAGTCGCGCCACTATCTTCACCGGCGACTCATAGGTCACGCCGCGGGAAAGACATTCTTCTTCAGAGTATTTGGGCTCACCTATAGAATATTGAACAAATTCAATAGAAGATGCACCTGTGAAATCCGTTATTGGAAAGACGCTTTGAAATGCTGCCTGAATCCCCATATCCGCTCTGGCTTCCGGAGCCACGTCTTTTTGCAAAAACTTGGCGTAGGAACGTTGCTGCATCTCGATTAAGTTTGGAATATCAATGACTTTTTTTACACGACCAAAGTTCTTTCTCACGGAAAGTGCTTGATTTTTTGTCATAGAGTACTGCCTCGGGGTAGCGTTTTTCGTTGCACATTATTGACAATTGGGGGAAATCTGAAATGTATGGGCTGGGTTTATCCCCGCCCATACAAGATGATCGAGCGGCAACCGGCATTGGATGCGCAATTTTTTATATCGTTGTGTATATTTCCTGGTTATTTTATCTCTACCTTTGCGCCGACACTCTCGACCTGTTCCTTTATCTTCTCGGCCTCGTCTTTGGAAACACCTTCTTTGATGGGTTTAGGCGCGCTCTCAACCAGATCTTTAGCTTCCTTAAGGCCCAAACTTGTTACGGCCCTGACCTCCTTGATTACCTTGATTTTCTGGTCGCCGAATTCTACTAGAACAACATCGAACTCTGTCTGTTCCTCAGCAGGGGCACCGCCCCCTTCACCGGCAACTGCACCGGGCGCCGCTACTGCGACCGGCGCCGCTGCACTTACACCAAACTTATCCTCCAACTCCTTGACTAGCTCGGAGAGTTCAAGCACTGTCATATTAGAAATAAATTCAATTACATCCTCTTTGGAAATAGCCATTTCAGTCTCCTTATTAACTATCTATAATTCTGCCGAAGACAACCTGTCTGTTGCGTTTCTTTGATTTCCTCGCCATAAGTATCCTCGGAAATCTCGCAATCAATATCCAGATCATTTTGAGCAGAACCACTTATTCAATTGTCATCATTATTTTTCTGATCTTCAATTGCCCTTAACGCATAGAGCAGCTTTCGCGGTATACCTGACAGGGCCCTGACAAGACCTGTAGGAACAGCGACAAAAACTGTGAGCAGCTTTGCAAGCAGAACCTCCCGGCTTGGCAGTTCTGACAAGGCCTGGATTTGGGCAATATCAATGAATTTTCCATTCAAAACGCCGCTGCGGATCTCAAGGATCTCACTCTTCTTTGCGAACTCCACCATAACCTTGGCCATAGACACTGGATCTTCAGAGGCAAAGGCCACGGCATTAGGGCCTAAAAACTGATCTGAAAGCACTTCTGCCGATGTGCCTTTTATGGCCCTTTTAAAAAGAGTATTTTTTGATACCTTGAACTCGGCACCTGACTCCCTGAGCTTCTTTCGAAGTTCATTGGCACCAGCAACGTCGAGACCTGAAAACCGAGTCATAATTACAGCTTCAGACCTGGAAAACTTCTCGTGCAGATCCTCAACTATGGTCTCTTTTTCCTTAAGCTTTAAAGCCAAATTTCTCCCCCCTTTCTACCATAGGCAGTTATTTTTTACTGCCAAAGGCAGAGGTCTCACCTATCTAGGTAGGTAGAGCTAAGTGCCGGACCAGCTCTATTAAACACATAAGGCGTACCTACTGTCTCTGACTAATGAGCAGATATGGAAATTCACACCTAAGTTGAGCGATTAGCTGTTAGCCATTAGCGTTTAGCTTTGAAAAATCAGGGCATTACGTTAATTAGAAATAACACCCAATGGGTGAAAATTTGTAATAGTAAAACATCCTGTAATCATTAAACTAATAGCTAACCGCTAAAGGCTAATCGCTCAATTCAGGTCACATTATATTATTTAGGAAGCGACTGCTTTAACTTCAGCGGGATCCACCTTCACTCCTGGTCCCATTGTAGTGGACAGTGCAACGCTCCGCACATAGGCCCCCTTGCTTGTAGAAGGCTTTATACGGAGTAAGGTCTCAGCAAGCGCTGCGAAGTTCTCCCTGATTTTATTGGAACCAAAGGAAACCTTTCCCAAGGGAACATGGACAACCCCACCCTTGTCTACCCGGAAGTCCACCTTTCCTGCTTTTATCTCATTAACCGCCCTGGCAACATCAAAGGTGACAGTTCCAGTCTTGGCATTTGGCATCATACCCCTTGGGCCGAGAATCTTGCCGATCCTACCCACCATTGACATCATATCGGGAGTGGCAACAACTTTATCAAAATCAAGCCAACCCCCTTTTATCTTTTCTATCGCATCCTCGGCTCCAACATAGTCGGCGCCGGCATCTTCAGCCTCTTTGGCTTTTTCACCCTTAGCAATTGCCAGGACCCTTTGAGTGCGTCCAGTACCATGAGGAAGGACAACAGAGCTTCTCACATTCTGGTCTGCCTTCCTGGGATCGACCCCCAGGACTATGGCTAGATCTATGGTCTCATCGAACTTGACATAGTGCGTACTGAGGACCACGTCTACTGCCTCGTCCAAACCGTACCTTCGGCCTGCATCCACTTTGGCCCTTGCGTCCAGATATTTCTTACCATGACTTGCCATGGAATCTTTCTCCCTTAGTCCATACTACACTATGCCTGCTTCGAACCGGCATCGTGTAATATGCCTTTAATCAACAATTTCAACACCCATGCTGCGGGCTGTGCCTTCAATGGAACGTACAGCCGCATGCAAATCAACAGCGGTCAGGTCCGGCTCCTTTTTCATGGCGATTTCCTCTACCTGCTTCCTGGTAACTTTGCCGACTTTTTCCCGATTAGGAATTCCTGACCCTTTCTCGATATTTGCCGCCTTCTTAAGCAAAATAGCTGCAGGAGGCGTCTTCATAATAAAGCTGAATGACCTGTCAGCATATACTGTTATCACAACAGGGATTATCATCCCCATCTGGTCCTGTGTCTTTGCATTAAAGGCCTTAACAAACTCCATTATGTTCACACCGTGCTGCCCCAAAGCGGGTCCCACAGGCGGAGACGGGTTTGCCTGCCCGGCAGGGATCTGGAGTTTAATATATGATAAGACTTTCTTGGCCATAATATTCTCCTTTAACCGGCCTTTTGTACGTGTCCGAATTCCAGTTCAACAGGTGTTGACCTTCCAAAAATTGAGACAAGTACCCAGATCTTTCCTTTCTCCGGGTTAACATTATCTACAACACCGTTAAAATTGGCAAAAGGCCCATCTGTCACAGTCACATGATCACCCTTTTCAAAGCTATACTTGGGTACCGGCGTTAGAGCTCGTTCTTCCATCTGGCGGATTATTTTTTCCGCCTCTTCATCTGAAAGTGGTACGGGATTCTGCAGGCCACCGATAAAGCCGGTCACTTTTGGGGTGTCCTGAACCAGGTGCCACGAGTTATCATTTAATTCCATCTTTACCAGAATGTAGCCCGGGAAAATTTTTCTGGATGAAGTACGCCTTTCTCCTCTTAGAATTTCTACTACCTTTTCCATAGGGACAACAATTCCGGAGAAATACTCCTCCATCCCATACTGCTTAATCCTCTCCTCTAAAGAAACCTTGACCTTATGCTCAAACCCGGAATAAGTGTGAACAATGTACCATTTTTGCGCCATTAAAAGTTACTCATTTACAAGCTATAGAAAGTCATGTGTGACATGGACTAACTTATTTTTTTAGTAAGCGTTCACGGAACGCTGAAATTGGAAATTGGAAATTTGGCTTTCATGCTTTTGTTTCGTTTCATCTCTACCAAATTTCTAATTTCTAATTTCAAGCCATTGTTAATAAATAAGGAAGCTGACAAGCTTTGTCAGGGAAATATCTACTATACCAAGGTACGCAGTAAAGAAAAACGTAATTGCCAATACAGCGGTAGTCAGCGCAATTGCTTCCTTCCTGGAAGGCCAAGTAATTTTGTCAAACTCGACACGGACCTCTAAGAGAAAGGACTTAACCTTATCCACCCAACCCATAACACCGCCGCTCAAAGCAGGGCTGGCCTCTGCCCGGCCGGAGCCCTGGTTGGACGAGCGGTCCTTGACAGGCTTGTCATTGCCTTGTGTTACAGTCTGTGTTTCTTTTCTGCTCTGAGCCTTTCTAACTTTCTTTTTTGTCACTTAAATCTCCCAACTTGCCGGAGTGGATTTATATTTTCTGATAACGGACAATGGCAGGCCAGGAGGGACTCGAACCCCCAACTCCCGGATTTGGAGTCCGGTGCTCTACCATTAGAGCTACTGGCCTACTGAGATCCGACCTTTCCTGTGCCGGTTAAGCCACATGCAAAATAGCGCATTCCGTGCTTTGCCGGGAAGGCGTCGTCTAGCATGAAGTTCTGCAAGCAGATATTAAAACTACTTTATCTCCTTGTGTATCGTATGCCTTCTGTCGAATCGGCAGTACTTCTTAAGTTCAAGCTTATCCGGAGTAGTCCGTTTATTCTTTGTAGTAGTATAATTACGCCGCTTGCAGACCGTACATGCAAGGGTAACAATCTCTCTCATAACCCGCCTCCTACTCCGTGATTTTGGTTACCACGCCGGCCCCGACTGTTCGGCCACCTTCGCGGATCGCAAATCGAACTCCCTCTTCCATGGCTATGGGCTGAATCATCGAAACTTCAAAAGTTACATTGTCACCAGGCATCACCATCTCTACACCCTCAGGCAACGTCACTACTCCTGTAACATCCGTGGTCCGAAAATAAAACTGCGGACGATATCCAGCAAAAAACGGGGTGTGACGACCACCCTCCTCCTTGCTCAATATATATACCTCAGCCTTAAACTTCTTATAAGGCTTAATAGAACCAGGTATGGCTACTACCTGACCACGCTCAACTTCTTCACGCTTCGTACCGCGCAACAATACACCAACATTGTCACCAGCACGAGCCTCGTCCAAAAGCTTCCGGAACATCTCAAGACCAGTACATACTGTCTTGCGAATAGGACGAATCCCTATTATCTCAACATTTTCACCAACATGAAGTATGCCACGCTCAACACGACCAGTCACAACCGTACCACGACCACTAATGCTGAATACATCCTCAATCGGCATCAAAAAAGGCTTGTCTATGTCACGCACAGGCTCGGGAATGTAATCGTCAAGAGCGTCCAATAACTCAAAAATACACTTGGTCTTCTCAGGATCCGTATGATCGTTCAAAGCCTCAAGTGCACTACCCTTAATAATAGGAATGTCATCACCAGGAAACTCATACTTGCTAAGAAGATCCCTCAACTCAAGCTCAACTAACTCAATAAGCTCAGGATCATCCACCATGTCACACTTGTTTAAAAAAACTACCATAGAAGGTACACCTACCTGACGAGCAAGCAAAATGTGCTCACGTGTCTGAGGCATCGGACCATCATCAGCACCAACTACCAAAATGGCACCATCCATCTGAGCAGCACCTGTAATCATGTTCTTGATATAATCAGCATGACCAGGACAATCCACATGGGCATAATGACGCTTGTCAGTCTCATACTCCACATGAGCCGTAGCTATGGTAATACCACGTTCCCGCTCCTCAGGGGCCTTATCAATAGCATCAAAAGGAATATACTTTGCCTTCCCCTGCTCAGCTAAAATACGAGTAATAGCTGCAGTAAGCGTGGTCTTACCGTGATCAATATGACCAATTGTACCTACATTGACGTGCGGCTTAGTACGCTCAAATTTTTGCTTGCTCATGATAATCCTCCACTAAATTATCAAGCGCTGGTTGCGTTAGGTCCCATATATCTTTTACTTTGTCATCAGAGCCGGTTGCGGCTCATCAACAAAATTTAATACTTGCAGTTACCATCTATAATGTGCAAATGCCTTGTTGGCCTCAGCCATACGGTGGGTATCTTCCTTCTTTTTAAAGGCCGTTCCCCTTTTATTGTAAGCATCCAGTAATTCTCCGGCCAATCGCTGGGCCATGGATTTTTCTCCCCTCTTTTTAGAAAAACCCACAAGCCATCTTATGGCCAGTGCCTGCCTACGATCAGTTCGAACCTCAACCGGTACCTGATAAGTTGCACCGCCAACCCTCCTGGACCGCACTTCCAACACAGGTTTTATATTCTCCATTGCCTGTTCGAAGACCTTGACAGGTTCTTCCTTAGAACGCCTTTCCACAATCTCCATGGCATCATAGAAGATTCTTCGAGAAATACTCTTTTTGCCCTCGCGCATCAAACCGTTAATAAACTTAGACACCAGAGTATTTTTATACTTTGGGTCTGGTGCTATAATCCGCTTAGGGACTCCTCTTCTCCTTGGCATAGTTTTCTTACCCGTGTTTTATATCTAGTTTCCGATGAAAATACCCCATCTCCTGCGTTACTTCAATTTCTTTATTATGACGACGTACCTACAAGTTAAATAGGACACAGATTTTCGCAGATATACACAGATAATTATTATTCATAGATTTGAAAATCTGTGTTCATCTGTGTCCAAAAATGGAAATTCCTATACTATCCAGCTACTTGGGCCGTTTTGTTCCGTACTTTGATCTTGCCTTTCGTCTATCTTGAACCCCAAGGGCATCCAATGTCCCTCTAACAATGTGATAACGAACACCGGGAAGGTCCTTGACACGCCCCCCACGAATTAATACGACTGAGTGCTCCTGCAGGTTGTGGCCGATACCTGGAATATAGGACGTAACCTCCATGCCATTGGTCAGACGCACACGGGCTACCTTTCGAAGGGCCGAGTTAGGCTTCTTTGGGGTCGTAGTATAGACACGGGTGCATACACCACGGCGCTGTGGACAGGAGTCCAAGGCAGGCGCCTTGGTCTTCTTTTTGATCTTCTTGCGCCCCTTTCGGACCAGCTGATTGATAGTCGGCATCCGCATACTCCTCTTAATGTTACTTATAGAAAATCGTTCTTTTAAAAAATAAAAGAGGCTTACCCTCTTTTCCAGTTTGTGATTTAAAGAAAAGCGAGCCGCCTCAAAAAGAAAGCCCCTCTTCATACTGAGTTAGCCAAAACTTGTCAAGACCCATTGTCATTTTCTGGATAATTCATATAAGATACGGACAACAGCATCAAAATTGAGATACTTCTTTTTACTTATACTATCAATGTGTTATACTGCATTCTCCTTTAACATCACCTGCCATCTATGGTAACTATGACCCCATGGATTTAATCAATGAGGCATCGCAAATATACTTGTCAGGGCGACTAGACCGAGCTGACCGCCTGACATGGCATACCGCCAATAGAGATCAGGCCGGCATAGCCAAAAATCTTGCCGACGGACAAGATATCCCCGAAGTCTATGGCCTTGGGGAAGCAGGGCTCTTTGATGAATTCTTTTATTTCCTCGACCATCTTGGTTTTAAGGATTTGTTTATGGGGCTTGATCCCAAGTCAAAAAAACGGGAAAGCAATGTGCCGTTCATGGCCATTATTTTCATTTACCTGATGCGTATTGTCGCCGGCCTCAAATTCTTCTGGCACATTGACCCTGTCATCCTTCATTGTCAATCTCTTATGAGGATTGTGGGATTCAACGGTAGACAGATTAGAGAAGGCACATGTAATCGGGGAAAGGAAAAAACTCCCTGCGATTCTGATGAGGAAGGTAAACAACCAACCAAAATACGAGGCCCTGTGTGTCCTAATTTCATTGCCTCTTCCATAGCAGCTATTACTGCACCTGCCCTGGAAAAACTTTTTAACCGGGTAATAGCCCTCCTTGCAGCTAATTCGTTTTTCCCAAAAAAAGTCAACGCACTGCTTGATGCATCTGAAATACAATCCACAGAGCAATGCACAGGGTGTGGCAAAGTAAAAAAAGAGAAGGCACCGGAGCTTCGTCGGCGAAAAGCCCGTATCCGCAAAGTCTTTGAAATCGTTTTTGGTTTCAAAATATGGGTGGTATGGGACCCAAACAGCCGTCTTCCTCTGGCCATGCGTTTTGCTACCATTGAGGTCCATGATATAAATTTTGCCAGGGAGGTCATACAACAGGCCATAACCAACTTGGGGGATCATGCAAAAATTGCCTCTATTGCCATAGATCGTGGCTTTATGGACGGCACCTTGCTGTGGTGGCTTAATTCTGAAGACATCATCTTTTACATCCCGGCCAAGTCCAGCATGGAGGTCTATGAGGATGCTCTCTCACTGGTCAATACCCTGGATACCGTGAAACCAGGAATCGAAAACGCTATGTTGGTTATGGTAAAAACAAAACTGTTGTAATCGACTCATGGGAGGTCGTGGGTATCGAAGGTTTGACCACTGCCGGGTT
>JAIWFS010000003.1:0-18745 GCA_048631505.1 archaeon
CCTTTAATCGCGGCAATAATGGCATAAAATCCGCTGAACAGGCTTGCCGAGGTCAACAGGTTTGGGAGGAGATATATGCTACGTCTTGAAGTCTTGTCTGCTGAATCACCGCTTTGCTTTTGTTTCATGGGAGACCCCCCCATTAGAAATTAGAAATTAGAATCGCTACTTGCTACCATTTCGGGCAAGAACCGTCTGCCCGGCCATTGTCCGGTCGCCCTTTTTCACCAACACTGAAACATCCTTCGGGACATATACGTCAAGGCGAGATCCAAAACGAATGAGTCCAAAGCGTTCACCGATTTTAACCCTATCACCGACCTCAGCCCAACAAACAATTCGCCTGGCTATTATACCCGCCACCTGTACAACGGTCAGCTCCATTCCGTCCTCGCTGCGGATCAAAAGGGCATTTCGCTCGTTTTCAAGCAAGGCCCTTTTACGGTCAGCAGGCCAGAAGGATCCCGGCTGGTACGAAATTTGTTGAACCTTGCCCGTAATTGGGGCCCTGTTTACATGCACATTAAAAATATTCATGAATATACTGATTCGCTTTACGTCTTTTCCATTAAGGGAGCCCGTGTTGTCTTCAGCTATATCTATGACCCGACCGTCAGCAGGTGATACCACCAGATCCGAGCCTGATGGAATTATACGCTCGGGGTCCCGAAAGAAAAAGAGAACAAAGACCGCAATCACAAAAAAGACCACGGCCGGAACAGGCCAGTTGAGTAAAGAACATATCACAGCGGCCAGGACGGCAATACCTATGAAAGGGACTCCTTCCTTGGCAACTGGAATGCGATGAGAATGCATTAAGGGCTTAGAAAGCCGGGGCTACTTCTTGAGCCAGCTCATCATATCCCTCAGGCGGGAGCCGACCTCTTCTATAGGATGTTCCTTTTCCCGCTGTCTGAGGGCGTTGAATACAGGGCGTTTGACTTGGTTTTCCAGCATCCACTCCCGGGCGAATCTGCCACTCTGAACCTCATCAAGGATCCTGCGCATCTCCTTTCTTGTTTCTTCTGTTATTATGCGCTTCCCCCTGGTAAGATCGCCATATTCCGCCGTATCGCTGATTGAGTAACGCATCTGCGACAGACCGCCTTCGTAAATCAGGTCAACTATGAGCTTGAGCTCGTGGCAGCACTCGAAGTACGCTATTTCCGGCTGATAACCCGCTTCAACCAGGGTCTCAAAACTCGCTTTTATGAGCTCGGTGACCCCGCCACAAAGGACACACTGCTCGCCGAAAAGATCAGTCTCGGTCTCTTCTTTATACGTGGTTTCAATGACCCCCGCACGGGTGGCGCCTATGCCGTTTGCATAGGCAAGTGTCCTCTGAAGGGCTTCTCCCGTGTGATCCTGATGTATGGCCACCAGGCTGGGCACACCGGCGCCCCTTTCGTATTCCCTGCGCACCAGATGTCCCGGGCCTTTGGGTGCCACCATTGTAACGTCCACGTCAGCAGGAGGAATTATCTGGCCAAAGTGAATGTTGAAGCCATGGGCAAAAAGGAGCATGTTCCCGGTCTTCAGGTTTGGCTCAATAGCACTTTCGTATAGCCGGCCCTGGACATGATCAGGCACCAGGACCATGATGAGCTCTCCCTTGGCTGCAGCTTCTCCGGCACTTACAGGCTCAAACCCGTGTTTGACTGCAAGATCATGATTGGGTGTTCCAGGGAGTTCCCCCACGACAACGGACAACCCACTATCTCTCAAGTTCTGGGCATGGGCATGCCCTTGGCTACCATAGCCGATTATGGCTATGGTCTTTCCTTGAAGTACGTCCATGGGGGCATCTTGTTCGTAATAAATCCTCATCCTCTGTAGCTCCTTTCTAGTAATCGTTCACACCCCCTGCCAGATGGGAAGTGATTAATTACCCTTCCTAGATCGTCTTTTTCTCTCTCATCATGGCTATGGTACCAGTTCTGGTAATTTCTTTGATTCCAATTGGACGGAGTAGCTCTATTACTGCCTTTAGTTTTGACTCCGGTCCGGTGACCTCTAAGGTGTAAGATTTAGGGCTCACGTCAACGACCTTGCAACGGAATATATCGCAAATACGTAATATCTCGGCCCTGGATTGTTCCTCAGCCCTGACCTTGATCAAGGACATCTCGCGCTCAACAAACTCACCTTCACTCACATCCACGACCTTGAAAACATCCACCAGGCGCCTGAGCTGTTTGATTATTTGCTCAATTATAAATTCATCGCCTCTTGTCACCAGTGTGAGGTGTGACAAGCTCGGGTCCAGGGTTGCAGCCACATTAAGGCTCTCAATATTAAACGCCCGCCCACTGAAAAGCCCTGTTATGCGGGAAAGGGCACCAGGAGTATTTTCAACTAATACAGAGAGAGTATGCTTCATAGGGCCAAGCTCCTTATCCTAAATATCAAACGAGCAACATCTCAGTTGTAGCCTTTCCGGCCGGGACCATTGGGAATACCCCTTCTTCGCGGGCTATAGCAAATTCCATAATCGCCAGACCTTCCGCTTCAAGACCCTTACTGAGCACATCATCGACCTCTTCCGGCTTGGTTGCTCTAAACCCCTTGGCCCCATAAGCCTCAGCCAGTTTCACAAAATCCGGGGTCATTTCAAACTCAGTAGCTGCATACCGACGATCATAGAACAGCTCCTGCCATTGTCTAACCATGCCGAGAAATTGGTTATTCAGAATGACTATTTTTACAGGCAGGCGTTGCTCCATGGCGGTCGCCATCTCCTGGATATTCATCTGTATGCTGCCGTCACCGGCTACATCCACCACCAGCTTGTCAGGGAAGGCCATCTGGGCCCCAATAGCTGCAGGAAATCCATAACCCATGGTTCCAAGGCCGCCGGAAGTCAGGAGGGTCCGTGGCTCGTCAAATTTGTAGAACTGGGCAGTCCACATCTGGTTCTGACCGACCTCTGTAGTAATGATAGCCCGTCCCTTTGTCATCTCATACAGCTTTTCAATGACATTCTGAGGCTTGATTACGCCAGGCTCCTCTTTATATGTGAGGGGATGGCGTTTTTTCCATGCATCAAGCTGCTGCAACCAAGCCTGGTGTTGGTCCATCCAGGCTTCAGCAGGGCGGCCACCATCATTTACGGCGTCCAACAGCTTCTTCAATACCCTCTTGCAATCACCCACTATAGGCACATCCACCTTCACGTTTTTCTGAATAGATGTGGGATCTATGTCCATGTGAATTATCTTGGCCAGCGGAGCAAATGCCTCGATCTTTCCGGTAACCCTGTCGTCAAAGCGGGCGCCAATAGCAATGATGAGATCACTGTTTGCCATGGCCATGTTGGCACAGTATGTACCGTGCATGCCCAGCATACCCAGGCTCAGCTCGTGGGTGCCGGGAAATCCGCCAAGCCCCATCAAAGTCATGGTTACCGGAATATGCATCGCTTTAGCAAGTGCCCTGAGTTCCTTATGCGCATTGGAGATGATTACTCCGCCACCTGCGTAAATAACAGGCCGCTTTGCCTTTTCAATTAACCTGTAGGCCCGCTCAATCTGTTTGCCGTGAGGCTCGATTACAGGATTATATGAACGGAGCTTTATCTCCTGTGGATAGTCAAACTCGGCCTTGCCGTTCTGAACATCCTTGGGAAGATCTACAAGGACCGGACCCGGCCGGCCTGATCTCGCAATATAAAAGGCTTCCTTAAGGACCCGAGGAAGGTCCTTGACGTCTTTAACAAGGTAATTGTGCTTTGTGCAAGGACGTGTAATGCCTACGATATCCACTTCCTGAAAGGCGTCATTACCAATCAGGGCAGTAGGTACCTGACCGGTAAATACAACAATGGGAATTGAGTCCAAACTTGCTGTTGCTATACCTGTAACGGTGTTGGTAGCCCCCGGACCTGACGTGGCCACGCACACTCCCACCTTTCCGGAAGCCCTGGCATAACCATCGGCAGCATGGGCCGCTCCTTGCTCATGTCGGACCAAGACGTGCTTTATGGTGCCGTCTTTTTCCAAGGTATCGTAGAAATCTATAATAGCCCCGCCGGGAAAGCCAAAGATAACATCGACACCTTCCCGCTTGAGGGCCTCTACGACCATTTGTTTTCCGGTCATCTTTGCCATGTACTTTACCCCTGTTAGTAATAGAATAGGTTGGGAGCCCAAGGTAGTTTTTGAAGCTTATTCCCCTGTTTTTACGTTGTCAATAAAGTTAATCCTTTTTAGTCGGGCTTTCTCAACAAATAATGCCCTCAGAACTTGCAGCTCTGAGGGCAATTAACCTCATTTATGGCGTATTATACAACACCGGATGCAATATATTTTTCTCCACGCCCTAAAGACCGAATCAAGCTTTAGCAGTCTCTACGCCCTTTTTCTCCTCTTTTGCTCCCATCTCTTTTGAATCAACATCTACCTCGGAAGTCTTATTGCCGGTGACTTCGGGCTCCTCGCTTGCCTCTTCTCCTACGGCCTCAACCCCGGTGGCGGATTTTTCCTCTACGATTCCCGCCTCAGCGACAGATGCCTCCTCACTGATTCGGGTTTCCTCAGCAGGGCCATCCTCCTCTTTCATGCTTTCCAGCTTATCCACAGACGGTTCCGGAGGAGCAGCCTGCGGTATCACGGATTCAGCAGATGCCATCTTTTGAGGCTTACGTTGAGGCTTGGGCTTCTCCAGGGAGTCGGTGACCAGTTCCACAATAGACATCATGGCAGCGTCTCCCCTTCGTGGGCCTATCCTTACTATCCTGGTATAACCACCATTTCGATCGGCAAATTCCTGCCCCCACTCATCAAAAAGCTTCGAAACGACTTTGCGATCACGTATGACTGAAAATGCCTGACGCCTTGCATGGAGGCTCGATCTTTTTGCCAAAGTAACCATTTTGTCAGCCACACGCCTGACCTCTTTTGCCCTCGGAACTGTTGTGACAATTCGACCATGCTTTAACAGCGATGTTACCATATTTCCGAGCATCGCCTTACGATGAGCTGTCTTACACCCCAGTCTACATGTCCTTCTTCGGTGCCTCATTACTCATCACCCTCTTTTTTTTCAGTATTTTCTTCCTCGTCTGTTTTCTCAGGCGGACTCCATCCTTGAAGCTTCATCCCCAGATGCAATCCCATACCATCGAGGTTTTCCTGGATCTCTTGCAAAGATTTTCGGCCAAAATTTTTTGTCTTGAGCATCTCTTGCTCTGACTTTTGTACCAGCTCACCAATGTAGTATATATTTGCGTTTTTAAGGCAATTGGCCGAGCGTACAGAAAATTCCAGTTCATCAATTTTTCGGTTCAGATATTCGAGCTTGCCTTCAAAGTCAGAAGAGAGCTTTTCCTCTTCAGACTCCTCCTTCTCGTCAAAGTTAATAAACACCGTAAATTGATCCTTCAGAATCTTTGCGGCATAAGCCATGGCGTCCTCAGGAAGGACTGTACCATCGGTCAAGACCTCCATGGTCAACTTGTCATAGTCGGTCATCTGGCCAACACGGGCTTTCGTAACAACAAAATTGACCTTCTGCACCGGCGAAAACAGAGCATCTATAGCTATAGTACCTATGGGATGATCAGGGTCCTTATTGCTTTCAGCAGAGACGTATCCCTTGCCCCATTTAGCCACCATTTCCATCCGTAGTTCACCATCTTCCGTCAATGTGGCAATATGATGATCGGGATTCAGCACCTCAACTCCACCATGTGGAGCAATTAAATCCTCGGCACGCACTTCTCCAGGCCCTTGTTTTTCCAATATCAGGATCTTTTCTTCATCCTTGAAAATCTTCAGGCGCACACCCTTCAGATTAAGAATAATATCTGTTACGTCTTCAATTACTCCTGGTATGGTTCCCAGTTCGTGCAACACACCTTCTATTTTTACGGAAACAATCGCAGCCCCTTGTAGAGAAGACAAGAGCACACGTCGCAAGGTGTTACCCAGTGTGGTGCCATAGCCTCTCTCCAGAGGCTCACAACTGAATTTGCCATAAAAGCTTGTGTGTGTTGCACTATTAACTTCCAGCCTCTTGGGACAAATTAATTCCCGCCAGTTGCGATAGTATGGAGTCTGTTCAGCAGTCATATTGTCTATCTAAGCCTCTTGAACTCCGGATATAATTCAATTCTTTTGCTCTAGAGTATCTCTAGGGTCAGCAGCATCACAGGTTATTACTTAGAGTAGAATTCAACTATTAGCTGTTCCTGAATGGGCATAGTTATGTGTCCTCGTTCAGGCATTGCCTTCACTGTCCCCTGCAACTTATCCTCATCCAGTTCCAGCCACTCAGGCACACCCCTGCGGGCAATTGCCCCCAGCGCCTGTTTGAGGGGAGCTATAGATTTGCTCTTCTCCGCTACCTTGATTTCGTCTCCCTGCTTTACCAAAAAAGACGGTATGTCCACTTTTTTCCCATTTATGATGAAATGTCCATGACGGACTAACTGACGGGCCTGTGATCTGGACTCAGCAAAGCCAAGGCGATAAACCACGCCGTCAAGACGTCTTTCCAGGAGTACTAGAAGATTAGTACCGGTGACCCCCTTTTGACGATCAGCTTTATCAAAATAACCCCTGAATTGTGCCTCCTGTAATCCATACATACGCCGAACCCGCTGTTTCTCTCTCAACCGAATCCCATAGTCAGAAACTTTTATCCGGCCCTGTCCATGTTCTCCCGGCACATAACTGCGCTTTTCAAAGGCACACTTATCTGAATAACACCTGTCTCCCTTAAGAAAAAGTTTGCAACCCTCTCTGCGACACAAGCGACATCGTGGTCCTGTATATCTAGCCAAAATACTTCCTCCGGTAACTTGGAAACATATAAATAAGCCTACTTAATACTCTGATGCAGTCCTATACTCTCCGTCTCTTTGGAGATCTACAACCGTTATGAGGTATTGATGTTACGTCTCGAATAACTGAAATTTTAAATCCTGCTATTTGGAGGGCCCGCACTGCTGCCTCTCTTCCGGAACCTGGTCCCTTGAGATGTACTTCAACATTTCTCATACCATGGTCTGCTGCTTTTCTTACAGCGTTTTCAGCCGCTACCTGGGCGGCAAACGGAGTGCCTTTCCTCGAACCCTTAAAACCCTGGGTCCCTGCACTTGCCCAGGAAATTGTATTCCCCTGTTTATCAGTTATGTTTATTATAGTATTGTTAAAAGTAGATCGTATGTGCACAATACCTTCCGGCACATTCTTCTTTTCTTTTCGGCCACCTCTTCTCGGTGATGCCATATTACTCCGCCCTCCGTTACTAAATTCTTCTCTTCTTTTTGACTACTGAGCGCCTGGGACCCTTTCGTGTACGAGCATTTGTTTTGGTGCGCTGTCCATTAACCGGAAGTCCTCTACGATGTCTAAGTCCCCGATAACTGCCAAAATCCATCAATCGCTTGATGTTCAATGACACCTCTCTACGAAGATCTCCCTCCACTTTATAATCGGCATCGATAGTCTTCCGTAGCGACGTGATATCTTGATCCGTCAAATCATCGGTTTTTTTGTTTCTGTCTATTTCCGACTTATCCAGAATTTGTTGGGCAGTTGTACGTCCAATCCCATAAATATACGTGAGCGCAATCTCCAGCCTCTTGTTCTTTGGCAGCTCAACACCTGCAATTCTTGCCACAGATCAACCCCCTAGCTATCCTTGTCGCTGTTTGTGCCTTGGATTTTTGCAAAGCACTCGCAGTATGCCTCTGCGTCGGATTATTTTGCAGTCCTTACAACGACGTCTGATTGATGATTTAACCTTCATGGCATATTCCTCTTCGCTCTTCCGGACCAGGATTAAATCTTTTTCTGCAACTAAGATTTACCTGGCCCTATATACAACACGGCCCCTGGACAGGTCATAGGGCGACAGCTCTACGGTCACTGTATCACCAGGCAATATTTTTATATAGTGCATACGCATCTTACCTGAAATATGTGCAAGTACTTTGTGACCATTTTCAAGCTCAACGCGAAACATGGCATTGGGTAAGGTTTCAAGCACCTTTCCCTCAACCTGTATTGCATCACCTTTGGACATCTAATTTACCTTTGTTCCTTTTGCATTCACTCTACCTTCTTCCCTTCAGCTTGGCCCCCTTCATAAACCCTTCGTAGCTCCTGGTGATAAGATGGGATTCAATTTGAGCCATGGTATCCATTCCCACACCTACAACAATCAGAAGGGCCGTTCCACCAAAATAAAAAGGCACATTTAACTTTGAAATCAATATGCTTGGTAATACGCAAATCGCGGAAACATAAATGGCACCTATCAGGGTAATCCTGGTCAGGACCCTGTCAATATATTCAGAAGTACGCCTTCCTGGTCTGAGACCTGGGACATAACCCCCATGTTTCTTCATATTATCTGCTATATCAACCGGATTGAAGATCATGGCTGTATAAAAATAACAGAAAAAGATAATGGCCATTACAAAGATCGTCTCATAAAACAAACTTCCGGGTCTCAGACCCTGAGATATACTCTGCATCCAGGGTACCTGGATAAAATTGGCTATGGTTGCAGGAAACATCATAATAGACGACGCAAAAATCGGTGGTATTACTCCTGCAGTATTCACTTTTAAAGGCAGATGGGTGCTCTGCCCTCCATATACCTTTCGCCCCACTACTCTCCTAGCGTATTGGACTGGAATACGCCTGTGGGACCGCTCCATAAAGCAGATAAATCCAATTACCGCCACCATCATCACTAAAAGAAATATAACTAGAGCCAGGTGTATATCACCTGTACGCATCAGACTGAACGTGTCTATCATGGCTGAAGGCATCCTGGCTACAATGCCGGCGAAGATAATCAGAGAAATACCATTACCAACACCTCTTTCCGTAATCTGCTCTCCGAGCCACATCAGAAATACTGTCCCTGACATAAAGGTCAGAGCACTTAAGAGCCGAAAAGGCCAGCCGGGCTCTGCTACGACCGGAGCACCACCCGGAGCTGTCAGACTCTCAAGAGTAATGGCTATTCCAAGCCCCTGAATAATGCTCAGGCCCACTGTACCATACCTGGTATACTGGCTGATCTTCTTTCTTCCTGCCTCACCTTCCTTTTTTAAGGCCTCAAGGTGCGGGATGGCTACTGTAAGGAGCTGAATAATGATGGAGGCGCTGATGTAAGGCATTATGCCCAAAGATAAAATGGACATATTCTCAAGCGCCCCGCCAGAAAACATATTGAACATACCAAACAGCGTCCCCTGGGCACGATCGAAAAAGGACGCCATGGCCGCGACATCAATACCAGGAGTAGGGATCTGGACTCCAACCCGATATACAGCCAGCATAAGCAACGTAAAACCAATGCGTTTACGCAGCTCCGGTATTTGGCCTATACCCCCTAATCCCTTAAACAATATTTGCCTCCTGGCCCCGGTCCGTAATGATCTCTATCCGTCCACCAGCAGTCTCTATTTTATTTTTAGCAGTTTCGCTGACCGCGTGGGCGCGAACCGTTACCGGCTGCTGTATCTCTCCGTCACCTAATATTTTCAGGAGATGATTGCGCTTACGTACTAGTCCCAATGCTTTCAAAACGGCGATATCCACCACTCCTTCATGCCTGATCTCTGACAGATCACCAATGTTCAATACGCCGTAGACCTTTCTGAAACGGTTCTTGAAACCCCGTTTCGGGAGCTTCCTATACAACGGCATCTGGCCGCCTTCGAATCCTGGACGAATACTGCCGCCGGATCGGGATTTTTGGCCATTCTGACCCCGGCAGGCCGTTTTTCCATGTCCAGACCCCGGCCCTCTTCCAACGCGTTTTTTCCCGCGTTTGGATCCGGGATGAGGTCTTAATGAATCCAATGTAATCATATGGGCTCCTGATAAATAAATTCCTAAATTATGCCGTTGTTTTTTCTACGGTTTTGCCCCGGCACTTTGCCCTGGATACGGAAATACGTATGACTTCCAGACCATTAAATGTGGCATGCATTACATTGTGTGGATTTTTGGAGCCGAGGCACTTTGTCAATATATCCTGAATTCCCGCTGCCTCCATAATCGCCCTTACTACAGCACCGGCTATGACTCCGGTACCAGGTGACGCAGGTTTCAACAAAACCCTGCCTGCGCCAAAATGACCAATCACTTCATGAGGTATGGTTTTGCTTACCATCGGTATCTTGGTCATAGACTTAGTGGCCTTCTCACGTGCTTTTCTGAGGGCCTCAGGAACTTCTCTGGCCTTTCCCATGGCAAAACCAACTTTGCCGGCCCCATCACCTACCACCGAAAGAGCACTGAAGCTGAACCGTCTTCCACCTTTGACGACTTTAGCCACCCGATTAATATAGACTACTTTTTCTATCAGTTCTTGTTCGTTATCTATATGTTGTTTTTGCAACGTCATCCCCTTACAGCAGCTACCTATTATAATTCAGAAATCAAGGCCGACTTTTCTGGCCGCATCAGCAAGAGCCTTGATTCGGCCGTGATATAGATATCCGCCACGATCAAATGCCATGGTATTTACACCCTTTTCCTTAGCCCTTTGGGCAATAATCCGGCCGACCTCTTTAGCCACGGCTTTTTTGTCTTCAAGATCGCCTGCCTTGCTTTTGATCTCAGGAATCAAGGAAGAAGCAGCCGCAATTGTGACACCTTGTTCATCATCGACAATCTGAGCGTATATGTGTTTGCTGCTCCGAAAAACTACCATCCGTGGGCGTTCTGCTGTCCCTGATAGATGCTTTCGTATGTGCTGTTTACGCCTTAAACGCGCCTTCAGCCTAGGGCTGGTCTTTGCCATAATCACTTCCATATGCAATATTGCTGATGATTCTAAAATCCATAACTACTGTGCAGCAGTCTTTCCAGCTTTGCGGATTATCTGTTCATCCGCATACCTGATTCCCTTGCCTTTATAAGGCTCTGGTGGCCTAAGAGACCGGATTCTCGAAGCAGTAAGTCCCAAAAGCTCCTTATCATATCCCTCCAGGATTACCCGAATTTCCTTTTGCCGCTCTACCCGAGCCTTGATTCCTTCAGGAAGAGGGAACTCTATTGAATGAGAATAGCCAATGTGAAAAACCAGGTCATTCTCCTTCTCCTCAATTTTATAACCGACTCCTATTACCAGAAGCTCCCGGGTAAATCCTTTTGTGACCCCGACTACCATGTTGTTTATAAGTGTTCGAAACAACCCATGTATTGATCGACCCTGCCTTGTATCATCAACTCTCCTGACTACCAGGTATTCACCATCTTTTTCAACACTTGCCAAGGGATGTATTTCCCGGCTCAAGGTACCTTTGGGACCCTGAACAGTAATAATACGTCCATCAATGGTGACCTTGGTCCCTGAAGGGACGTTTATGGGTCTTTTACCGATTCGAGACATGAAAAAACTCCAGATTACCAAATGGCGCAGAGAACTTCTCCGCCTACGTTATTTTGCCTGGCCTCGACATCTGTCATGATGCCCTTTGATGTAGAAATCACTGCTGTGCCAAGCCCAGATCTTATTTTTGGAATTGTGCCTTTTTTACAATATACCCGGCATCCAGGAGTGCTTATTCGCTTTAATCCGAGAATAATAGGCTGCCCATCAGAGTATCTGAGAAACAAACGAAGAATTTTCTGTCGTCTGTCCTTGAAAATACGAAAGTTGCTTACATAGCCTTCTTTCTTAAGAAGTTTTGCAATTTCCACCTTCAAATTAGAGGAAGGAATATCAACCCTGTCATGCCTTGCTTTATTGGCATTTCTGAGCCGTGTAAGCATGTCCGCTACAGGATCAGTCATAGACATATTCAAGCTCTCCCAAATGTATGGAGCTTTACAGCTACCAGCTGGCTTTGGTTACCCCGGGAATTACTCCCTGAGATGCCATTTTTCTGAAACATATTCTGCATAAGCCAAATTTTCTGATAAAGGCACGTGGACGGCCACAAACCGGACATCTATTATACTTTCTGACACCAAACTTGGGTTTCCTCTGTGCCTTATTTATCAACGCCTTTTTAGCCAAAGGTCTCTCCTCAATGAACCCTACCTACGTTAACCGTTCAAACTCCTTGGCAGGGAGTAAATAATTACTTACGAAACGGCATACCTAAAACGTCCAACAAGTACCGAGATTCATCATCGGTTTTTGCACTCGTAACTATCGTCACATTCATTCCCTTGATCTTGTCTATTTTGTCATAGTCGATCTCTGGAAAGATAATCTGTTCCTTAATGCCCAAGGTGTAATTACCCTTTCCATCAAAAGCCTTTGGCGATACGCCCCTGAAGTCCCTGATCCGGGGAATAGCAATGTTAATAAACTTTGTAAGAAAATCATACATTCGTCGCCTTCTAAGGGTCACACAACACCCTATGGGCATTCCTTCTCTTAACTTAAAGGCTGCAATTGATTTCCTGGCCCTCGTGACTACCGGTTTTTGTCCGGATATAAGGGTTAATTCCTCAACCGCAGAATCTAATATTTTTGGATTTTCAATTGCCTCACCAAGCCCCATATTTAAAATCACTTTTTCGATTTTGGGTACCTGGTGAGGATTCTTATATCCAAAATGTTCCATTAATTCCGGAACACATTCTTTCTGATATCTCTCTTCTAAGAGAACCATGCCTAAATGCCTCCACAAGGCCTACTTTTTTTCTGTCGGGATGACCTCTCCGCATTTTTTGCAGACGCGGACTTTATTGCCATCTCCCAGGATCTTCCTGGATATTCGGGCTGACTCAGTACATTTGGGGCAAATTAGCATGAGATTAGACAAGTGGATGGATGCTTCCTTCTCTAAAATGCCGCCTCCTGTACCAGGACCTGGTTTTGTATGGCGCTTGACCATCTGCGCGCCCTCAACCAGTGCTCTTCCCTTTGCAGGCAAAATGGAGAGGATCTTGCCGACCTTACCCTTGTCCCGGCCAACCTTAACCATTACCCGGTCATTTTTTCTCAGATATGTCTTTACGGTCTTCATTGATCCGGTCTCCTTGGACTAAAGCACCTCGGGTGCAAGCGATATTATCTTCATATAACGCTTTGCCCTTAATTCCCTGGCCACTGGTCCGAAAATTCGAGTACCAACCGGCTCTCCAGATTGATTTATCAAAACCGCTGCGTTCTCGTCGAACCGTATCCAAGAACCATCAACTCTGGATATCTCCTTCTTGGTCCGTACTACAACGGCTTTAACCACATCACCTTTTTTCACTTTGGAATTTGGTATGGCCTCCTTGACCGAAACGACTACTGTATCCCCTATACTTGCAACACGTCTACGGGTTCCGCCCAAAACCCGAATACAACACACGCGTTTTGCACCGGAATTGTCGGCGACATTTAATAATGTTTCTTGCTGGATCATGATATGATCCTTCCCTTTCTTTTCCTGTTCTAGAGACCCTTTTCAAGAATCCCTTTAACGACCCAACGTTTGCGTCGACTCAGAGGACGATACTCTTCTATTAGAATTTTGTCGCCTATTCTGCAGCTATTTTCTATATCATGAGCCATATACTTCTTTTGCCGCTGTATATACTTCCCATACATTGGATGCTGTACTCGCCGAACAACCTTAACAACCACTGTTTTTTCCATCTTGTCGCTGGCAACAGTGCCAATAAGTGTTCTACGAGATTTCTTGTCGGCATTCATGCCCTGCTCCATTACTAGACCTCAGAATCAACAACTTTTTCTGCCAGTACTGTTTTAGCTCTTGCTATTGAACGCCTCACAGTACGAATCCTCATTATGTTTTCCAATTGGTGAGTGGCTTGCTGAAACCGAAGATTAAAAAGCTCCTGTCGAAGATCCTTTTCTTTCTGTTGAATTTCTTCTATGCTCAGTTCCCTAAGTTTATCAGCTACGCTCATGGCATTTCACTCCTAGCGACAATCTTAGTAGGAACGGGCAGTTTATATTGTGCCAGCCTCAGAGCCGCCCTGGCGGAAACCTCATCTACACCCTCCATCTCATAAAGCATCCTGCCTGGCTTTATCAGCGCTACCCATGAATCCACTGCGCCCTTACCCTTACCCATTCTGGTCTCGGCAGGCTTACTAGAGATAGGCTTGTCTGGAAATATTCGTATCCATATTTTTCCACGACGCTTGACGCGCCTTGTAATAGCTATCCGAGCGGCCTCTATCTGCTGGGCTGTGATCCTGCCACGGCCAATAGCCTTAAGGCCGTAATCGCCAAAGGACAGGCTGTTTCCGCGTTGTGCCATGCCTTTTATGCGGCCTTTTTGTTGCTTGCGATATTTAACTTTCTTTGGGCTAAGCATTTGTTCCCCTCCAACAGGGACACGCTAATACCATCAACTATATTTCCATTGCCGCGACTTCAGACTCTTTGTCAGGCAGGACTTCTCCCTTGAACACCCATACCTTGATACCAATTACCCCATATGTGGTCATTGCCTCAGCCACGCCGTAATCAATATCGGCCCGAAGGGTGTGTAGCGGGACCCTGCCATCCAGATACCACTCAGTGCGGCACATTTCAGCGCCACCCAAACGGCCGGCACTAGCAATCCTTATACCCTGCGCGCCAAACTTGCGTGCTATACTGATAGCCCTCTTCATGGCTCTCCGGAAGGAAATGCGCCGCACAAGCTGCCCCGCAACGTTTTCAGCTACCAGCTGTGCATCTATTTCCGGTCTTCGGACCTCTGTGATGTCAATCATTATCCGCCGTCTGACCATTTTTTCCAAAGACCGCTTCAGGCTCTCGATTTCCACACCTTTTTTACCAATAATTATTCCGGGACGCGCGGTGAATATGCGGATGCGTAATCTCTGTGCAGCCCTTTCTATCTCAATTTTGGATATTCCCGCATGATAGACCCTATTCTTAATGAACTTTCTGATCTTGTAGTCCTCAAGGATCAGGGCGGAATACTCCTTTTCGGCAAACCAGCGCGAGTCCCATGTACGCGTTATTTTTAGCCTGAGGCCGATTGGGTTTACTTTCTGACCCAAGGTATCCTCCTAACTTTCCCATTCATATTAATTTATCCTTCATCCAATACTATCGTTATGTGGGAGAAACGATGTTGTATTCTATAGGCCCTGCCCATTGCCCTGGGATGAAATCTCTTCAGTTGAGGGCCTTGATCCACCATGATTTTTTTAATGTACAGAATATCCACATCGATATTTGGATTTTGATCCGCATTGGCCAAAGCTGATTCAAGCACCTTTTTAATCTTCCTTGCGCCTTTTTTGGGCATGTAACTGAGGATCTGCAAGGCCTCTCCCACAGACTTGCCGCGAACCACATCAGCAACCAGTCGAGTCTTTTGCGGAGAAATTCTTAAATATTTGGCAACTGCCCTGGCTTCCATTAGTGCCATGCCCTCTCTTACGTTTTCCGAATCCTGGATTTTTTATCAGCAACGTGGCCGTAATAGGTGCGGGTTGGCGAAAACTCACCAAGCTTGTGCCCAACCATATTTTCAGTAATAAATACAGGGATAAATTTCCTGCCATTGTGCACTGCAAAGGTGAGTCCCACCATGTCAGGCACAACCATGGATCGTCTAGACCAGGTCTTGATGACACGCCTGTCTTTAGTCTCAATGGCCTTAATCACTTTTTTCATCAGGTGATCATCAACAAAAGGACCTTTCTTTACCGACCTTGGCACCTGTTTTCTCCTATTTTCCAGAACTTAGCGCCCTTCGGGCGAATTTAAAAAATCTCTGACACGGATTTCACTGATTACACTGCCTAATCCATGGTCATCCGTGTAATCTGTGTCCAAAAATGGAAATTCCTATATTATAAAAATAAAATGCCTTCAATTCCTGAATTCTCCCAAAACTACTTCTTTTTGTGCCTGTTTCGTACTATGAAGGCATCGCTGGGCTTGTTCTTTTTTCTTGTGCGATATCCCTTTGCCGGCATTCCCCACGGACTGCAAGGATGTCTGCCGCCGGAAGACTTCCCTTCACCACCACCCATGGGATGGTCAACGGGATTCATGGCTACTCCACGCACCCTCGGACGTCTCCCAAGCCACCGGCTCCTGCCGGCCTTGCCCAGTTTAACATTTTCATGATCGAGATTTCCTACCTGACCAACAGTAGCCCTGCAGGTATTAAGAAACATTCTTACTTCTCCACTTGGAAGGCGTAATTGTACGTATTTGCCTTCCTTGGCCATTACCTGAGCTGAACCACCGGCACTCCTTACTATCTGTCCTCCCTTACCCGGGCGCAACTCAACGTTATGGACCTGAGTACCCAAGGGAATATTCTTTAAGGGCATGCAATTCCCAGGGTGTACGTCCGCTACGTCGTCAGAAATAACGAACTCGCCGACCTTGAGTCCAAAAGGAGCCAGAATATATCTCTTTTCCCCGTCAAGATAATTCAGGAGAGCGATCCGGGAAGACCTGTTGGGATCATACTCGATAGCAGCCACTTTTGCAGGTACACCGAGTTTATGTCTCCGAAAATCTATTGTCCTGTATTTACGTCTGTGCCCGCCGCCTCTATGTCTGGCAGTAATCCTTCCGTAGACGTTTCTCCCGCCACTGCGCTTAAGGGGCTCAACCAATGATTTCTCCGGGGCCTTATCACTGATTTCATGATCCACCAATACAGTCATGCCGCGTCTGGCCGGAGATGTTGGTTTGTATTTTTTAATTGGCATTATACACCCTCAAAAAACTCAATACTTTCCCCGGGATATAGCCTTACAATGGCCTTTTTAATGCCGGAACGCTTACCTGTAAACCGACCGACTCTTTTGGGCTTCCCTTTGACCTTGATAGTCTGAACAGACAGCACTTTTACTTTAAAGATCTTTTCCACCGCGGTTTTTATTTCAATTTTATTTGCCTTTTGATCCACCTTGAAGACTAACTGATTTGCCATCTCTTTCTGTAAAGTGGCCTTCTCGGTAATCAGCGGAGCCTTTATCACCGAATACAGTTCCTTCATGGCTTCAGTCTCTCCTCGATCACTCCAACGGCAGGTTCCTTGATTATCACATATTCGTATTTCAATAAATCATACACATTAATGCCTTTCAAAGGCAGAATCTTAACATTGGGAATATTCCGCGAGGATAGTTCCAGAGTCTGATCCGGAGTGTCGGTCACTATTACGGCCTTCTTTATATCAAAACGGTCAAGCAGACCTTTCATGTCCTTGGTTTTTATTTGCTCCAGGCCAAAATCCCTCAGGACCAAAAGACGATCGCCCTCGATCTTTGTGCTCAACGCCATTCTCAGCGCCAGACGGCGGACCTTTTTAGGCAAGCTGTAGCTGTAATCCCTTGGTTTCGGACCAAATACCGAACCACCTCGTTTCCACAAAGGCGACTTATTGCTGCCTGCACGGGCCCGGCCGGTTCCTTTCTGACGGTAGGGTTTCTTGCCACTTCCACTGACTTCACTACGCGTCTTGACGCAAGCAGTGCCTGCTCGTTTTCCGGCCAACTGCCACTTGACCACTTCGTGAAGTACGCCTTCCTTCGGTGTCACGCCAAAAACGGTGTCGCTCACCGTAAGCTCACCGACTTTCTCTTTCTGTGCGTTATAAACTGCCAGGGTTGTCATGGATTGCCCGGTCTCCTCTATTTTAATCGCACATATACAAGTTGATTGATAGCACCCGGGACACCTCCCTTAACCAGCAACAGGTTTTCATCAGGTCGTACGTCAACAACCATCGAATTTTTCACCGTAACACGATTGCCTCCCATGCGGCCTGGCATCTTTTTGCCCTTGATGACCCTGGATGGAGTAGCACTTTGTCCCACAGAGCCTACGGCTCTATGATGTTTGGATCCATGGCCCATAGGACCTTTAGAAAATCCGTAACGTTTTACCGTTCCGGTAAAACCGCGACCCTTGCTCACTCCTGTTATATCTACTAGCTGGGTCATCTCCAGATCCTTCAATGTGAGGACCTGGCCCACGTCAAAGGCATCAGGATCCTCTACTGATATCTCCCTGATATAACGAAAGCCATGAGACAGCCCTGCTTTCTTCACCTGGCCCTGTTCCGGAAGATTCAGCCTGCTTAAAGGTTTTGGAGAAAACCCGAATTGCAGGGCATTATAGCCCTCTCTCTTCACTGTCTTCTTTTGAAGCACAGTGCACGGACCAACCTCCAGCACTGTAACCGGGACGACCTGACCGTCCTCGGAAAAGACCTGAGTCATTCCCACCTTGCGGCCCATCATGCCTGTTAATTTCGACATTGCTGTTCCCGTCTTTTATAGCTTAATTTCAACATCCACCCCAGCAGACAACTCTAACTTCATCAAGGCATCTATTGTCTGTTGTGTGGGCTCCAGGATATCTACAAGTCTCCTGTGGGTACGGACCTCAAACTGCTCCCTTGACTTTTTATCTACATGAGGAGAACGCAAAACAGTAAAGCGTCTAATCGAAGTAGGTAACGGGATTGGCCCGCCAAGACGGGCTCCGGTCCGTTTTGCCGTATCTACGATTTCGCCTACAGACTGATCAAGCTGCTTGTGATCGTATGCCTTGAGACGAATCCTTATCCTCTGGGTTGGGATCATCATCCCTCATTCCTCAATTCTACGCTAATTGGTGAATATAGCATAGCTACTCCGTGATTTTAGTTACCACGCCGGCCCCGACTGTTCGGCCACCTTCGCGGATCGCAAATCGAACTCCCTCTTCCATGGCTATGGGCTGAATCATCGAAACCTCAAAAGTTACATTGTCACCAGGCATCACCATCTCTACACCCTCAGGCAACGTCACTACTCCTGTAACATCAGTG
>JAIWFS010000004.1:0-15760 GCA_048631505.1 archaeon
CTTAAGCGCAGGGGCAGAATACTTATCAGACCCTCCGGCACTGAGCCGGTTATACGTATAATGGTTGAAGGCGAAAACGAGGAACGGATCCACGCCATGGCCATGACAATAGGTAATCATGTTGAGTCGGTCTGTGGGGTTTAGTCCGCCTTTTGCCTGATAAAGGCAGGAATATCCAATTCATCGGTGTTCAATTTATCAAGGCCCTCAAAGTCTAATACTTGTTTTCTCGGATTCTTTATGTGGTCAGATATCCCAATAGGATCCTTTTGGATGTGGCTTGTCGGATCATGATCCGGTTTTATAGTCTTATTCTTTTTCTTGATAGATTCTATTGGTGTAACAATGTGCTTCCCAAAGGAACGGGCATCAGGCCCTATACCGGTAGCTATGACTGTTACTCTGATCTCTTCATCTATGTTGTTATCAAATACAGTGCCCAGGATGATATTGGCGTCTTCATGGGCCTCGTCGTGAATCAAGGAGGATGACTGTTCTACCTCCTCCATGCTCAGAGTAGAACTGCTCGCAGTAATATTCAGCAGGATGCCCCTGGCGCCGCTTATGGATATGTCTTCAAGTAAGGGATTGGATATGGCCATTTGTATTGCCTCCAAGGCCCTGCGTGATCCCTTGGCAACACCAGTACCCATAAGGGCCATCCCCATTTCAGCTGTGACAGTGCGAACATCTGCGAAGTCTACGTTTATATATCCTCTCAGGACTATGAGGTCTGAAATGCCTCTTACTGCATAGTAAAGGACCTCATCTGCCTTTCGGAACATCTCCAATATGGGAGTATTGGGTTGGGCAAGGTTTTTGAGGCGGTCGTTTGGAATGGTTATTATGGTATCTACAACATCTTTTAATTCTTCTATTCCCTCTTCAGCCACGCGCTTCCTGCGTTTTCCTTCAAAGGAAAACGGTTTTGTCACTACTGCTACTGTAAGGGCACCCATTTCCTTACTTATTTCCGCAATGACAGGGGCCCCTCCGGTGCCGGTACCTCCACCCATGCCGGCAGTGATGAAGACCATGTCGCTTCCTTCCAGCATTTTCCTGATATCGTCTATGCTCTCTTCTGCGGCTTCCCTGCCAATTTCAGGTTTTGCTCCTGCTCCGAGTCCCTTGGTAAGCCCTTTACCCATCTGAATCTTTGCGCCGGCCCTGGACACTTCAAGGGCCTGGGAATCCGTGTTTGCAGCTATGAATTCCACACCCTTGAGCTCGGAGGCTATCATACTGTTAATAGCGTTTCCGCCTCCACCTCCGACTCCAATTGCCTTTATCTTTGCAGTGAGTTTTGGCTCTATAAACTCAAAAGACATATGCTTAGTCCTCCCCAACTCGAATAGGTTAGGAATTTTCATTATTCAGAGCCCCTCCGAAGGCGGCTAAGTGTAAAAACACTTTACCCCAAGATTTAGTGCGGCTTTCGCATAACGAAGCGTAGCTATCCATCAATATATTGTATGAATTTGTATTTATGATACCATATAATGTAGTTTGTCAAAAGAAAAAAGTGAAAAAAAACTCTACAGCCCAAATATTTCTTGATAATCAGGGAATTGTAAAATTAGGGATTGAAGGTATCATAGTGATTTAATTCCTCAATTCCTCAATCCCTCAATTTGTTTTAAATCTTAAACCATGACTTCATGCGAAGGGTTACCCTGTTGAATATATTCCCGTCTCTTATTCGAAATTTTCTTTGAGGCTGATGTTCCATGCCATAGAGCACAAGGCCTACAGCAGTGGCAAACATGGGTCCGTTGACCACGTCCACCAGGCCGGAGATCCGCTGTGGATAGCCGATTCTTGTTGGCAACTGGAATACCTGATCCGCAATCTCGGCGATTCCAGGCAGGAGGGCAGAGCCTCCGGTTATAACCACCCCTGAAGCCAGTAGTTCTTTAAGTCCTGTCCGTTCTATTTCCTGGTCAACCAAGGTAAAGATCTCCTCCACTCTGGGCTCAAGTATTTCAGACAGGATGTGCCTGGACAAAAGCCTGGGTTTGCGCCCTCCCACACTGGGGACTTCTATCATCTGATCTTTATCTACCAAAGAGTTGAGGCAGCTACCGTGGTCTATCTTTATTTGTTCAGCCTCTTTACTGGGTGTCCTTAACCCGACTGCTATGTCATTAGTAAGGTTGTTACCGCCAAGTCCCAGCACGGCTGTGTGTTTGATGGCACTTTCAGTAAATAGAGCAAGATCCGTAGTACCACCCCCAAAGTCCACAAGGGCCACCCCCAGGTCCTTTTCCTCCTGGGTTAAGACTGCTTCGGCTGAGGCAAGGGGCTGAAAAACTATGTCTACTACGTCAAGCCCTGCCCGGTTTGCGCACTTGATAAGGTTCTGTGCAGCCGTAACTGCTCCTGTCACTATATGTACTTTGGCTTCCAGCCTTACCCCGGTTATCCCGACAGGGTCCAGGATCCCTCCCTGCTCATCTACAATGTACTCTTGTGGCAGAATATGTATGACCTCCCTATCAAGGGGTATGGCTACTGCCCTTGCCGCATCTATGACTCTGTCAACGTCCTCCTGTGAGACCTCCTGGCCCTTTACAGCTATCACCCCATGGCTGTTGAAGCCCTTTATATGGCTACCGGCAATACCAATGAACACTGAGCCGATTTCACGCCCGGCCATGAGTTCGGCCTCTTCCATAGACCTCTGTATGGAATCGACCGTGTTGTCTATATTGACAACCACTCCCTTTCGAAGACCTACAGAAGGATAAGTCCCCACGCCTATAATCTCAGCACCCTTTTCGTTGAGCTCACTCACTACTGCACATATTTTAGTAGTGCCGATGTCTAGGCCGACAATCATGTTACCGGGTCTCTCCACCTTTTCCTCTCCTAATGTTTCAGACTGACCAGGGCCTGGCCAGGGCCGTAATCCAAATCAACCTTAGCTACTTTTTTATATGTTCCTGAGCGATAGAGTTGATACAGGACTTTTTCCGCCTTACTGAACTGGGCACTGAGATTTTCAGTGTCAAAGTGAAAAGGAATACCGCTGTCAGATGTATAGAGTATTAAGGTATCTTTCTTAGCTATGTCTATTTGGCTAATATTGTTTACACCCAGAGTTCTTGTGCCTTTGCTTGCCATGGATATTAATTCCAGGGCCTTTTGGATTTGGTGATTTGGTGATTTGGTGATTTGGTGATTTTTTATGTTTTTAGGATCAATCCCGGTAATGATGGGAAGAGAGACGGCGTCCTCTGTAGAAAGTTTATCGATAATTTCACCTTGTTCATCAACCAAATAGATTTTGTCAGAATTCAACAGGGCTACCGGAGTACGTTCTTTGATCGTAATCATTAGGTGATCCGGCAATTTTTTCTTAACTTCAACAGTACGGACCCAGGGATGCGCCTCTATGGACGTTGCAATTGATTTCAGATCGAGAGATAAAAGATTGTCCTGGGCGGTCACATCGCTCAGTTGCAAAACCTCCTCTTCTGTGACGCGATCGCAGCCTTTCACCAGAACCTGACAAACTCTGAAAAGATCAGATTGACATGCCCAATGCCGACACATAAAAAACCCTACAAGGACAATGCACATTACGGCTATGCCGACCAATATTTTAGAATTGATAAGCCACGATATGGAAGACACCGGTTTGACAGACTTAGGCCGCGAGCCGGAGCTATGTACTGAAGACCTGAATTCTGAAGACGGCCTTCTGATTTTCATGTTTCCATACCCCAAATAGATACTTCTGGGACAAGTTCAACAGCAGTCTCTTTTTTTACACGCTCTCTAATGATTTCCAGCAAGTCCATTACCTGTATGGCACTGGCTTTTCCACGGTTTACAATAAAGTTCGCATGCTTTTTGGATACCTCAGCATCCCCGATTCTAAGACCTTTGAGTCCACATTGGTCTATGAGCTTTCCTGCTGAATCTCCCGGAGGATTTCTAAAAACGCACCCTGCGCTTGGTTTTCCTATAGGCTGGGTGGTTCTCCGTTTGCACATCACCTTTCTGACATTGCGCCTGATCTGATCAGGGCTGCTTTTGCCAAGTTGAATTCTTGCGGCAGAGATAAGGGCCTTGTCCGGCAGTCTGAAAGACCTGTAATCAAATTGCAATTGATCTCTCCGGAACCAGCAACTCCCGTCCGGGCCTGTAAATTGTACAGCGTCTATTGCTTCTGCCATGGAGCACTTGTTAGTGCCGGCGTTCATGGATATGGCCCCACCTACACTGGCCGGAATGCCCGAAAGATTCTCAAGACCACACAGGCCGTTGCGTGTGGACCAGGAAATAAGGGACTTCAGCCTGCATCCTGCCTCTACAGATACTGTTTTAAAGGGATGGCCAGGAGGGGAATGGATGCGATTCAGGGCCGCTAGGGACATTACTACCTTCACGCCTTTATCGCTGATCAACAGGTTGCTTCCCTGGCCCAGCACCTTATAGGATATGGAACGATTACTGAGATAAGAAATGGTCTGTTCAAGGGCCTTCAAGGTCCGTGGAACCAGGAATAGATGCGCAGGCCCGCCTATCCGGAAGCTTGTGAGCGGTAAAAGCGGAACATTCTCACTGACCTGGAGATCTTCTATCCTTCTTAGATCCTTAGAGAGCAAGCGCTGACTCCTTTGTCTTAAGCATATCCAGAATTTTTGGTCCCATAAGCCCTATGGCACCGGCCCCAAGAGTCATGACCACGTCACCCTCCTGCAGGCTTGGTACAACTACCCGTGGAAAATCCCCGCAGGACTCCACATAGTGCACTGGTCCACCACGTTTATCCCTGATGTTTCTTGCCAGACGTTTTCCGCTGACTCCTACTATAGGAGTTTCACTGGCTGGATAGATTTCCGTCAGCCATAGTTCATCAGCTTCCCCGAAGGCCGTGGTGAAATCGTCCATTAATGTCTGGGTTCTGCTGTACCGGTGGGGTTCAAAAAGAACCACGAGCCGGCGTTCAGGCCAACATGCCCTGGCAGCTGAGAGGGTGGCCTGTATCTCAGTAGGGTGGTGTGCGTAGTCATCTACTACTGTCACCCCCTCTGTTTCACCCAATATCTCAAATCGTCTGCTTACACCTTCATATGACATAAGACCGGTCTGGATTTTGTGAAAGGGTATCTCAAGTTCAAGTCCCAGGGCCATTGCAGCCAGGGAATTTCTTACATGGTGCAGCCCGGGGACCTTGAGTCGTATCTCGCCGAGTTCAGAGTTTTGCCACCAGGCATTGAAGGATACTCCCAGACCTTCAAAGGTAATATCTCTGGCCTGCAGATCAGACTCAGGTCCTGTCCCATAAGTCATTACCCGTTTTTTTACTGCCGGGAGCATTTCTCTGAGGTGGGGGTCATCTCCGCAGAGTATGGCAAGACCATAGAAAGGGATTTTGTCTATGAAGTCCAGAAAACACCGGATTATGGCATTCAGGTCTGGATAATAGTCCAGATGTTCCTTGTCTATATTGGTTACTACAGCTATGCTTGGTGTAAGGCGCAGAAAGCTTCCGTCACTCTCATCGGCTTCTGCTATCAGGAACTCGCCCTGTCCCCAACAGGCATTGCTTCCCAGGCCATTCACCTTCCCGCCTATGATGACCGTTGGATCAAGGCCACCGGTGCGAAGCACAGAAGAGATCATAGAAGTCGTGCTGGTCTTTCCATGGGCCCCAGCCACTGCTATGCCGAACTTCTTAAGCCGCATCAATTCCGCAAGCATTTCAGCCCTTGGTATGACCGGAATTTGGGCAGAATAAGCCTCCTGAACCTCAGGATTGTTTTCTCTGACTGCAGAGGAAATCACCACCACGTCGGCACCCTGAATATTTTCAGGAGCGTGGCCCCTGTAAATTGTGCCTCCCAATTTTTTGAGAGACCTGGTGATTTCAGTCTCACGCAAATCAGAACCCGTGACTCTATATCCAAGATTAAGAAGGACCTGTGCAAGGCCGCTCATGCCTATTCCGCCAATTCCTACAAAATGCATATGTTGTTTTTTATACATGATTACGTACTGTATAACCTTTCAATGAATTAGTTTCTGTTTCAGAATATGAAAAAGTATGTCCAGCCATCTCTATCAGTGTAGAGGCTATCTCTGTAGCTGCCGTGGGTTTTCCAAGTTTTCGAGCGTTTTCCCCCATATTGATGAGCTTTTGAGGATCCTCCAGCAAAGACTGTATCTCTCCCGCCAGTTTTATAGCACCGATTTCTCCTTCAAGGAAGTATTTGGCAGCCCCGGCTTCAGTCAATTTTCTGGCGTTGGCATCCTGATGGCTGTCCGTTGCCCAGGGATAGGGAATGAGGATCGAGGGCTTTCCCAAGGTTGTGAGCTCAGCCAGAGTACCTGCTCCGGCCCGGCAGATAACCAGGTCTGCCCAGGAATAGGATTCACCAATGTCAGAGATAAATGGGGTCACTTTGGCCGGAATGTTTGCATCCTTGTAAAATTTCTCAACATGTGACACATCCAGCTTGCCGGTTTGGTGAATAATTTCCAAATGAAAACCGGATTGCCACAAAACCTGTATGGCCGAACCGGCAAGCCGGTTCAGGCATCTGGCACCCTGACTGCCTCCCAGGACCAGAAGCCTGAAATTTGGTGATTTGGTGATTGAGTGATTGAGTGATTGAATAATATTTTTCCGTATGGGATTTCCAGTAAAAATTACCCTGTTTTTTGGAAAGTATTTAACAGTTTCTTTAAAGCTCACAAACACTGTCTTTGCGAACCTGGAGGCCAAACGATTTGTGAGCCCGGGGATAAGGTTCTGCTCATGGAGGGCTGCGGGTATCCGCAACATTCGCGCTGCAAGAAGTGCGGGCCCGGAGACATATCCCCCGACACCCAGTACCACATGAGGCCTGAATGATTTAAGCCACGAACAAGCCCTGATCGTGGAGAAAGGAAGTCCAGCCAGAGAACGCATGGTTGCTGCAAGGCCTGAGCCCCTAAGAGGCCTTGTGTTCAGGATTCGGTAATCCCATTTACGTCCTGAGAGCGCTTTTTTTTCCACCGGGCGGCCTGTGCCTATCCATAGAACATCTATACGGCCATGGGCCTCCATGGCCTCAGCCACAGCCATTCCGGGAAACACGTGTCCACCTGTGCCACCACCAGCCACCACTAATTTGGTGATTTGGTGATTTGGTGATTTGGTGATTGTTTTGTGCTTATATATTTCTCGGCTCATAGTTAAGTTCACAATCTACCTGCATCTGCGTTTTCAAATAAATTCCCTTCTCTCAAATCACCCAATCACCAAATCACTAAATCACTAAATCCCCCAATTCCCTGGCTGTTTCCTGAAAGGCCATGCCACGTTCTTCATAGTTCTTGAACATATCAAAGCTGGAGCAGGCCGGGGAAAGGAGTATGGCATCACCGGGCTCAGCCAGGGACGTTGCTTCCTCTACGGCTTTTCTCATAGTCTTTTTGCCGTTTTTTGTTCCACGCACTTGAATAACCGGCATTACGTTACTTAGGACTTTTTCAAACGCCTTGGCCTCTTCGCCTATAACAATCGCACCACGAATACGCACCTTTTTTGTGGCCTCGGCCAGGGAAGCATAATCTTCACCCTTGCCGCGGCCGCCCACGATGAGCACTATTGGCTGATCTATGGACTCCAGTGCGCGAAGTACAGATGCAACATTGGTGGCCTTGGAGTCGTCATAATAGTCGATGCCCCCATTTTGGACCACCCACTGAAGTCTGTGATGTGCCGCTTTGAAGCTTCGGATAACAGACTGTACGGCACCAGCACCAGCACCTGCCAGGCGTGAAATAAGTATGGCACAAGCCAGGTTTTCAATATTATGTCGACCCCTTGGGGACCAGTTTTCTAAGTCATATTCCTCCCATTTATTATCAGGCCACATGACGTTGATTTTTTTCAAAGAGGTGTCCAGCCCGGCTCCGGGAACTCCGGGGCGAAGCATCCCGAAGTAGAGCCTTCTGGCACGTCCTCTGTCCTTCCACGTTTCCAGTTCCTTGTCGTCCATGTTGCGAATGGCCCAATCTTCAGGCCTTTGGAAGTCATAGATTGCTGCCTTGCTCTCTCCGTAGCTCTTGATGTCCTGGTAGCGATCAAGGTGGTCCGGCGCAAGATTGAGCCATGCTGTTGTCTTGAACCTTGGAGGAGTGAAAGGAAAGTACCTGGTCCTTGGGAAATAATCCAACTGGAAGCTGCTAATCTCTAAAACCGCAATAGTTTCCTCAGTATGTTCTTCAATGAGTGCAGATAATGGTGTTCCAATGTTCCCAGCCCTTACATGAGGCACATTGGCCTTTTTTAGCATCTCATCCACAAGCATGGTAGTAGTGGTTTTTCCGTTTGTGCCGGTGATGCCGATTAGAGGTCCTTTCCAGAAGGATGCCGCAAGGGCCAGTTCTCCAATCACAGGGATATTGGACCTGCGTGCTGCCTCAAGGGCAGGAATTTCAGGTGGAACACCAGGGCTAACCACTATCAGGTCGGATGAAAGGCAGGTCTCTACCTTATGTTTTTTTGTCTCCACTCCGACGCCATTTTTGTCACACCAGCCTGCCAGGCCCTTAGGCCACTTATTCAGGGGATTTAAGTCACTGCATATGACTTGTGCCCCTTGAGAGACGATCCATCCGGCAACTGCCCGGCCGGATACCCCCATGCCCAGTATTGTTACTTTTTTGTCCTTCAGTTCCACTCAATCACCAAATTAGCCACATACATAGACCAATCACCAAATCACCAAATTTTTTATCTCAGCTTGAGCGTGCTGATTGCTACCAGCCCCAGCAATATAGAAATTATCCAGAATCTCACAATGACCTTTGGCTCTTTCCATCCCTTAAGCTCAAAGTGGTGATGGATGGGAGCCATACGGAAGATCCTCTTGCCTCCTGTTGTTTTGAAGTAAAAGACCTGAAGAATTACGGATAATGCCTCAACTACGAAGACTCCACCTACAATTACAAGCAGCATTTCCTGCTTTGAGAGAACGGCTACTGTTCCCAGGGCACCGCCCGCGGCAAGGGAACCTACATCTCCCATAAAAATCTCTGCAGGATAGGTGTTATACCAGAGGAAACCCAAGCCGGCCCCTACCATTGCGCCACAAAACACTGCAAGCTCTCCTGCGCCGGGAACCGAAGGAATCTGGAGATATTGGGCAAGAGTCGAGTGGCCGGCCAGATATGTAAACAGGGCGTAGACTGATGCAGCTATTATGAAAGGGCCGGTAGCAAGTCCGTCCAGACCGTCGGTCAAATTAACCGCATTGGAGGTCCCAACGACCACAAGCAGGGCAAAAAGACCGTACATAATCCCGAGATCAGGCTGAAAGTTCTTAAAAAACGGGATGCTAAGATGGGTATCCCACTTACCATGTGCGGCAATTATCCATGCGGCCAGAAGTACAAAGACTGTCTGCCAGACGAGCTTCCATCTGCCGGACAGGCCGGTGCTGTTCTGTTTTCTGATCTTCAGCAGGTCGTCTGCAAGGCCTATTGTGCCGTAACCGACAAGAATTAAAATGCTTATCCACACGTAAAGATTCCTGAGGTCGGCCCACAGTAGTGTGGCGATCAGGATGGATCCAATGATTAATATGCCCCCCATGCTTGGTGTTCCGGCTTTTGTATGATGATTTGCCGGCCCGTCGTCCCTGATGATCTGGCCCATCTGCATTGCACACATGCGTCTCATAAACCAAGGCCCAAAAAACAATATTATTGAGAGGGCAGTAACAGCCGCATATATTGTCCTGAAAGTGATATAGCGAAAGACATTAAATACAGGCCATATATCGTGGAGGGGATATAGCAGATGAAAGAGCATAAGGCCTATCCCTCTCCCAGATGCCTGATAAGGGCATCCACTGCTCTCTCAAGGCCTATGGCCCGTGATCCCTTTACAAGTATGGTTGCTGGAGAGGGCATGCAATCAAGGGCAGCTGATTCTATCCAGGAAAGCAAATCCTCCGTGTTGGGGAAGATACGAATAGCCTTTTGCGAAATACCGGCCTTTTGGGCAGTTTTGGAAACAGCATCCGCAAATTCGCCTACGAAGATCAGAAGATCAACCCCTGTATTGGCTGCAAGTCGTCCAAGATCCTGATGGAAGTCGTGGGCCGCATCTCCGAGTTCCAGCATGTCTCCCAGGATCGCTATCTTTTTTTCGCCCCTGCTCCAGAGATCGAGAGCCTCAAGAGCCGCTCTCATAGAGCCTGGGTTTGCATTATAAGAATCGTCTATCAGCCTCCATTTAGGTCCAAGATTTTTCAGAAAAAGGCGGCCTGGAACTGGTTTTACTTCCTCCAGCCCTTGCTTGATCCGGGCCGGTGTCAGCCCCACTGCATGGCCTGTAGCTGCGGCTGCAACGGCATTTTGCACGTTCGCCCTTCCTATAAGGGGAAGATCAACAGAGAGTCTGCTTCCGGCAATATCCAGATCCAGCAGAGTGCCATGCCCGCCCGGGGTCCAGGACAGGCAGGTGATTTGGTGATTTGGTGATTTGGTGATTTGGTGATTTGAAGATACCGGGGCCTTTTGTCCCATGGAATAGCCCACTACCTGGCACGTTAGATCTTTGGCCCCTTCCATCACCAGGGGATCGTCAAGGTTCACCACTGCCACACCTGTTTGGGGAAGGGCTCTCCAGAGTTCCCATTTTTCCCTGGCTACTTCCTTTATATCCCCAAGGCCGACAAGGTGGGCAGGCTGTATGGTAGTAATAAGGCCCACTTGTGGCTTGGCAATTTCACACAGCCGGGGTATTTCTCCTGGTTGGTTCGTTCCCATTTCCAGCACTGCCCAGGAATCATCGGATTTGGCCGAAAGCAGGCTGAGCGGGAGTCCGATAAGGTTGTTAAAATTCCCAGGGGTTTTAGCCACTTTCCATTTTTTTCCCAGGATCGAGAAAATCAATTCTTTTGTAGTGGTCTTGCCGCAACTGCCCGTAATGCCGACCACCTTGATTCCAAGGTGTTCCTTATACCATGCTGCGAAATCTCCCAGGGCCTTTAACACATCTTGGACTTGCAACAGGATAGGACGGGATCGAGGGCTTAAAGTCAAAGGTCGAAAATCGAAGGTCGAACTGACCACTGCACCAATGGCCCCCTTTTTTATAGCATCAAGGACAAAATCATGACCGTTGAAACGATCCCCTGAAAGTGCCCAGAATATATTCCCTCTTCTTACTGATCTGGAATCTGTTGATATACCATGGATTGCTGTATCCGGGTCACCCGAAAGGACTCTGGCTCCAATAGCCGTTGCCACCTGAGAAGCCTTTAATCGAAATCCCTGATCCTCAAGACTCTCTGATTTTGACATTCTACCTTCTACCTTCAACCTTCTACCTTCAACCTTTGCCCCAAAGGCCTCTTTCAATATTTCCCTATCATCAAAGGCAAGTCGTTCGTTGCCGATTATCTGGTAGGTTTCGTGGCCTTTCCCAGCCACGAGCAGACAGGCACCAGGCTGCGCTTTTTCTGCTGCCCATAAAATAGCGTCCCTTCTGTCTGGAATTACCTTCACTTCAGCTTTGGTTGCAGGGTGATAGGGAGGAAGGTCTCTGAGGCCGTTCAACATCTGATCGAGTATGGCAAGAGGGTCTTCAGTGCGTGGATTGTCCGAGGTCAGCACAACAATATCTGCCAGTGAAGCAGCTACCTGCGCCATGAGAGGACGCTTGCCCCTGTCTCTGTCTCCTCCACAGCCGATTACGCAAATCAGAGGCCTGGGCCCTAATCTGATAAGGCAGTTCAGGACACTTTCAAGGGCGTCAGGAGTGTGGGCATAGTCTACAAGGGCGGTCACTCCCTGGGGAGTATGCACAGGATCGAGTCTTCCCGGGATACGCATTATTGATTCTATGCCGGTCTGAATATGGTCGGGATCTATCCCAAGGGTGATTGAAGCCGCTACTGCTGCAAGGATATTGTATAGATTGTGCAAACCTATAAGCTTGGATTTTATGGAAACAGGCCCTTTGGGCGTGGCAAGCTTACCTGTTATTCCATCAATATTGATTGACTGGAACTCAGGTCTTACCTCGGCCTCAGGACTGAGACCATAACTGATCTTTTTCCTTTGTAGTATCTCCCACAGGCGCCTTCCATACAAGTCATCAATGTTGATAATTGCCGTATCAGAGGGATACTCCAAAAACAATTTTACCTTGGCCTGGAAGTATTGTTCCATGTCTTGATGGTAATCCAGGTGATCGCGGCCCAGATTGGTAAAAACAGACGCTGCGAAACTACATCCTGAGATCCTCTGCTGGTCAAGGGCGTGGGAAGATACCTCTAAGGCCACTGCCTTTGCCCCTTGCTCCGACATGTTGGCCAGGATCTCCTGCAGTTTTATGGCATCGGGGGTAGTGAGTTCAGAAGGTACCTCCATGCCACAATGTCTCTGGTTTACAGTCCCGATTACACCAGGATTCAGCCCGGCTTTGCTGAAAATGCCTTCCAGGAGGTATGTGATCGTAGTCTTACCATTAGTGCCTGTAATGGCTATAAGGGCCATTTTTTTACTGGGATTTCCATAAAAGGCACTTGCCAGAAGACCGGTTGAAAGCCTGGGGTCGTCCACTCCTATAACAGGAAGTGCTCCAGGAACGGTCTTGACGTAACGATGGACATCTTGGCTTGGCATTAACAGGGCAGAGGCTCCTTTCTCCACGGCATCATTGATAAATTGTCTTCCATCAAATTCCGTGCCGGGAATTGCAACAAATATGTATCCCTGCTTTACCTGTCTGGAGTCTGCGGATATGCCCCTGATTTTTACGTCATCCAGCTCAGGTGATATAGAAACAGCAGGTCTCAGCACTTCTAACATATCCCGCAATGTCCTTTCGTGCCGTGTATTACCAAACATCATTTGCAGGTTATACTGCAGACCTTCACACCCTTAAGAGGTATTCCTGATCTTGGTTTCTGTGCGATCACAGTCCCTACACCTTTGAGTTTGGTGGAAATGCCTATGGATTGCAGAATATCCAAGGCCTGTCTTACGGATTTTCCCTTAAGATTTGGCATCCTGGAGAGTTCTTTTTGGGTCTCTTGGCTTTTCACCGTTCGCCATTCGTCTTTCAATGGTATCTGTGCTGCCTGTTTTGCTACTATTAGTGCTCGCCCTAAAGTGCCCCTGCGTTCACGAGGATCAATTTTTACGCCGTCGAGCAAAACAATATAACTTACTTTAGGTGATTTGTCGGGCCAGAATCCCAGGGCAGTGACCTGGGCTGGAAATTGAGTAGATATTTGCTCAGACTGTTCATTCCACCTGATGCTCGCAAGAGAAGGCCCTCCCCTGACCGCGAGGTTTTTCCGCAATTTGAGTATAAGCTCTTCTGTTAACCATGGGATTTTGGCCTGCCTTTGGTCCTTCACAGAAGACTCGGATGTCAGGAATTCATTAGGGCTTTGTAGAGCTACGTGTGGTGTCACCAATATATTCCCATTTATCAGGGCAGAGAAGGCCCTGAGAATCTGGATCGGACTGGCTGTGATACCCCGGCGTAAGAAGCAATTCTGTGAGCTCGGCAGGGCTGAAGACAGGCTGCCTTGGCCTTCACCCGGAAGGTCAATACCTGTAGACTGACCAAACCCCAAACCCCAGAGATCCCTTGACAGGCCGTCATAAGAGACAAAATCTTTCAGCTCCTGTTCAGTCCATGGACTCCACAGGACCATACCTTTACCCAAAGTCTCCCATTTCCACTTGTGGACCATTTTGTCCAAAGACTGGATTTCTGGTTTTGGCAGTTCACTTTGTTCAAACATCCAGTTTAAGAGAGGCGCAAGGACCATCAGGTCAACATTATCTTGCAGAGAATAATTTGTAATATTTGTTGCAGGTAGTTCCCAAAAACGTTCCGGGTCCCAGGAAGGCTTGCTGGCAAGGGCAAGGATCTCACCGTTTTCAACACTCATTATAACAAGACAGCCTTTATCGGCCTTAAGTCTTTTCATCTGCCTGCCAAGCTCTTTTTCCGCTGATGACTGAATATTTTTTTCAAGGGTAAGCGTAAGTTCCTGTCCACCCGCGTGAATTTGTGGCACATTAGTATGGCTTAAAAGGCTGTCATATGTATATTCAATTCCCTCAAGGCCCATGCCGCCTTGATCGACAAACCCCAAAACCGGAGAAGCCAGTGAACCGCAAGGATATACCCTTTTATATTTTTCCAGTATTTCTATTCCCTTAAGCTGCATGTCTTTCAGCTTCAGACCTTGTTCTACGGAAATGCCGTCCTTTAGACAGATAACGCCCTGTTCCTCCGACAGCAGTTTTGTCACAGCATGAGGATCAAGGCCAAGGATTTCTGATACCCGTGGTGCCCAATCATCAACTTGCGGCAACTTGGAAGGCCTTGCTAAGGCAGAGATTGTCTTTTGGCTTACGGCGAATATCGCTCCTGTCCTGTCAAGAATTATGCCCCTGTACAGGGGGCTTTGCCGGGAATAGTAGTCACGGCTCCGTTGTTGAGAAAGCCTGGACGAATCAATGTCATCTTCGCTATTGACATTGTTGCTTTGCCAAAAGCAACCAACAAACGATATAGCAATAATCACAAGACCTGCCAGGGCGAAAAGGAACAAAATTCTTTTATCTTTATAAGGAAAACTCATTCTGATCTCTATCAGTTAAGGGATATTGTCTGCCTGTCAGTGGGTGGGTGAAGTCCCATTTTTTTCCCCAATTTTTCCATACGGCTACGTGCTTTGAGCTGGTCCATTTGAGTGCTGAAATCCTGATATTGAGCACTGAGACGGCCTTCCTCTATCTTAAGGAACTCTATGTCCTTTGCTATTTTCCGGGTCTCGTGAGTGGTCCAGAACCCCAGGATTAATAAGGCGGCTAGAGCAAATATGAGCGCAATTGTCTTTTGACGGGTTATCTTGAGTACTTTTGAGAACGAAAGGCTGCTGCCGGTGTTGTTTTTCTGTGCCATCGGAACATATGAACGTCTCTGGGGTATTCTAATTGTTGCTGATCGAGGACTCATTTTTCTCCCTCCCAAAGCAGGTTCTGGCAATTTTGCAAGAGTCTCATTATATTAATTTTAGCCGTGTAGCGTTGGGCTCTATATATTGAGCAATTCTCAGCTTGGCACTTCTGGCCCTGGGATTACTGTGCATTTCTTCAGGGCTTGGTACCAGAGGTTTTTTAGTTAAGGGTTTTAACCTGTTATCTTCTCTGAAAGCGATTTTAACCAGACGGTCCTCCAGGGAGTGAAAGGAGATAATACACACTCGTCCTTCGGGTCTCAGACAAGACGGGAGTGAGTCAAGGGCCTCTTTAAGGTTGTCGAGCTCTCGGTTCACTGCGATCCGGAGCGCCTGGAAGGTCCGTGTGGCAGGATGAATTCGGCGTGGATGGTATTTCCTGGGAATGGAATTGGCAACCACTTCTGCCAATTCCGCTGAGGTCAGAATCGGGGCTGTCTTCCGCCTGTCATATATGCGTTTGGCGATTCTCTTTGCCCATCTCTCTTCCCCGTATGTTTGGATAAGCTCGGTCAATCTTTTGACCGGAAGCTTGTTGACCATGTCAGCAGCAGTCACTGCACCAGAGGCAGAAGAATCCATGCGCATGTCAAGAGGTTCGTCCCTGGAAAAGCTGAAGCCCCTCCTGCTGTTTTCCAGATGGAAGCTTGAAATTCCAAGATCCATGAGTATCCCATCAACTTGCCCTATTCTATTGAATAAAAGAACATCATGGAGATGGATAAAGTTGCTGTGAATGAACCGAACCTTGTCACCAAATA
>JAIWFS010000005.1:0-15313 GCA_048631505.1 archaeon
ATCGAACGTCCAACATCGAACATCGAATAGGAAAAAATGAAGAAACAGGAGTATGACCTGGAAAAACGGCTGCTTGAGTATTCGGCCAGAATCATCAAAAAAATTCGACCTGTGCGGTTACACGTTAGATTGTGCAACACACGAAAAAGAAAAGAATTATCACGAAAGCACGAAATGCCGAAAACACGAAAAGAATATCAGCAACTGGATAGTATAGGAATTTCCATTTTCTAAGTCCGCCCGAAGGGCGCTACGTTCATTTCTATGTCTTGTTTCGTGCTTTTGTACCTTCGTGTTTTCGTGATTGATTTTGAATAGTTTCTTAACCGCACAGATCCAAACTATTTACTCTCAAGATTGGCCCAATTAACTCCCCAGCCAACATCTACCTTCAGGGGCACGGCAAGATCCATTACATTTTCCATGGTCTTTTTCACCATCGTGGTGACTTTTATTATTTCTTTTTCCGGCGCTTCGATTATCAGTTCGTCATGTACCTGGAGCAACATCCTGCAGGGTATTTTTTCTGCCTGGATATTTGAGTCAACTTCTATCATGGCCAGCTTTATTATATCTGCTGCAGTGCCCTGAATAGGTGTGTTAATAGCGGTTCTCTCGGCGAATTCTCTTACAGTCCTGACCCTGCTTTTAAGGTCAGGGATATAGCGCCTGCGACCAAGGAGTGTGGTGACGTACCCCTGTTCCCTGGCCTTTTCTACAGTTTCCTTCATGTAGCGTTTTACACCGGGATATTTCGCAAAATAGCGGTCGATAAACTCCTTTGCCTGTTTATTTCCAATGCCCAGTTCCTTTGCCAGACCAAAGGCGCTTATTCCGTATATTATTCCGAAGTTAACGGTCTTGGCCGCTCTGCGCATTTCCGGCGTAACCAGCTCCGGGAACACGCTAAAGACCTCTGCCGCGGTAAGACGGTGAATATCTTCATCATTTTTGAAGGCATTTACCAAAGCTTCATCCCCGGAATAGTGGGCAAGGACTCTAAGCTCTATCTGGGAGTAATCCGCGGATAAAAGAAAGTTCCCTGGAGCAGGAATAAAGAGCGCCCTGATTCTCCTGCCTTCTTCAGTCCTGACAGGAATGTTCTGGAGATTGGGATCACTGGATGAGAGCCTGCCGGTGGATGTGACAGTCTGGTTAAAGGATGTGTGGACCCGCCCTGTATCAGGATTGACCATCCTCTTTAACCCGTCCACATAAGTAGACTTAAGCTTTGTCAGGTTTCTATAGGCAAGGAGTTGTTGCGGAAGCTCGTGAGACTGGGCAAGTTCCTTGAGTACCTCTACGTCTGTGGAGTACCCGGTCTTCTTGCGGGTCTTTTTTTTCTGAGGAAGCTTGAGTTTTACAAAAAGTATTTCCGCCAGTTGTTTCGTAGAGTTTATGTTGAACGGCTCTCCGGCAAGCTCGATAATTTTTTTATCCAGCTCGGAGAGCCTTTGAGAAAATTCTGTTGACAGCGCATCAAGTCCTTCTATATCAACAAGAATTCCGGCCATCTCCATTCGAGCGAGAATCCGTATCAAAGGCACTTCAACCTGCTCAAACAGTTCATGCAGGCCGCTCTCTTTTAACCTTTTCCACAGGGCCTTTTGGACAAGAGAAGTTACGTGAACATCTTCGCAAGAGTAATCCCTGGCAAGAGGTAAGGGCACATAGGCAAAATTTTTGACCCTTTTCTGCGTTTCAGTTACCTCTTTAAAGGATATCATGCGGTGCCCCAACACCTCTTGTGATATCTCAGCAAGGTTGTGACGGCGCTTTGAGGGGTTAAGGAGGTAAGATGCCACCATTGTGTCCCCGGATATTCCCTTCAGCTCCATTCCGTGGTTGGCAAGGACAATCAGGTCATATTTTATGTTCTGCCCGATTTTTTCGATTTTTTCGTTTGAAAATATGGGTCCAAGGGCCTCGGCCACCTGAGATAAATTGAGTTGGGGCTCCTGGCTCTCGTGTCCAACAGGGATGTAAGCCGCCTTTGGTGGTGTAATGCAGAGAGAGATCCCGACAAGCTTTGCCTTCATTGGAAATTCGCTTGTGGTCTCTGTGTCGATGACTATTCTTGAGGCTTTTCGTGCCATCTCTGCCCAGCGGGCAAGATCCGTCGGGGATTGTATCAGCTCATATTCCTTAAAAGAGATGGTCTGTTCCGGCACCATCTGGTCTAAAAAGCGGGTAAGATTGAATTGTTTAAAGAGCTGCCTCAGTTTTCGCTGGTCAGGCGGGTTTCTGCGAAACGCGTTAATGTCAAGGGGGACGGTTATATCGTCTGCAAGGCTTACAAGCCTGCGCCAAAGGTCTAGGCGGTCCTTGTGGGTTTCAAGACGCTCTTTCAATTTTCCCTTGGGGAACTCATCCAGGTGCTTGATAAGGTTATCCACTGAGCCATAGCTCTTTATGAGTTTTAAAGCGGTCTTTAGGCCAATTCCGGGCACGCCTGGGATATTGTCCGAGGTGTCACCGGTCAGTGTCATTACCTCCAGGAATTGAAGCGGTTCGAGGCCGAATCGTTGTTGAAAGGCATCAAGATCTGTAACTTCGTCCTTCATCGAGTCCCATATGCTGACTTGTGGTCCGATCAACTGAAGGAGGTCTTTGTCGCCGGAGACAATCATAATGGTCTGATCAGTGAGGCGCCGTGCGAGTGTGGCAATTATATCGTCTGCCTCATAGCCTTTTTTCTCAAGCTGTGTGAGCCCCAGGGCATTTACTATTTCTCTTACATGTGGGATCTGAACGCTCATATCATCAGGCATCGCCGGCCTGTTTGCCTTGTAATCGGCATAAAGGTCGTGTCTGAAGTTAGGGCCTTTAGCGTCCCACACAATGGCCACATATTCAGGGTCTTTTTCTTTTAGTACCTTCCAGAGCATATTTGTAAGGCCGTAGATTACCTTGGTAGGAAACCCATCATGGGTAGTCAGGGGCTGACGTATGGCAAAGTAGGCCCTGTAGAGATACGAGCTGCCATCTATCAGGAATAGTGAGGAATTGGATTTTTTGTTCGTGGTTTGTAGTTCGTAGTTCATGGTTTGTATCTTACAACCCATCAGCACACTGTTTCCAATATTCAGGAAAGCTGAGTATCCTCTGCTTTTGTTCCGGGAAAAGCAAAAAAGGCCCAACATCCTTGGCCAAGTACTTCAGGTCCAACACCTGCATCTTGTCGGTAAACATCTTGATGAATACCGTTTTCTCTATTCTTAAACACTTCTCAATGTAGCCAAAATCAGGTTTGGTCAGGCCCAATAAGAAGGAGACATCAAACAAGTCACGTCCTTTTTCTCGACTTCTTTGCAGTACCGTAAGCATCTTTTGGGATAAGAGCACTGGAATAGGCGCTGTAAGGATTTGTCGGTAAACTGCGAATTTGTTCAACAGGAATCTCTGGGGCTCGTAAAGCCTTTCTTTGGATTCGCTGTCTATCCTTATCAGGATTTTTTCTTCGACATTACTGGTTAGTCCCAATTTGTACAGAATCTGCGGAAACCTTATATAACAATGGTAGGCCCCACGCTCAACTGTCCTGCATTCGACCAAAAACCCTTTGACCTCCATATCCCGACAGGTCTTTCTCACCAATTCTTCAAATTGTTCAAATGACAAGCCGAAATTATCAAAGTCAAGGTCTTCGGAAAATCGGTAACTCTGCTGCAAGATCCTGATGGCCGTGCCGCCGATGAAGCTGAGGAACACCGCGTTCTTGTTTTTGAACAAGGAATCCAGCAATTCAAATTGCAGGTACTCAACCAGAATGCCCCGCGGGTTTCTCTTAATCAACTCCTTTGGGAAATATCCGTATATTTGCTCTAAGGTAAGCATTTCATGGCCCACTTTTCCAGTTTTTTGACCTCGAATGCCCTCAGATATCTCAAAAATCTTTCCCTATTCAAGGTTTTCCTCAACTGTTCAGTATTGAATCTTATGTTCTCAAAATCAGCCTCGCTATTGATACTTGCCAGGTTCAAGTAAAGATAGTCCAGGACAGCCTTTTCGGGCTCTGCCAAAAGATACCGGCTGTTCTCGGTCCTTGTTTCACGATATCCCCAGAAAAGACTGGGTCTTATGTGACGGTATACAAAATGTCCAAACTTGTTGTCAAATGTCCTGTTAATTTTGCCGGTCACACTGACATAGGCATAAACCATCTCCGGAATAAAGCCGTAAAAAGACATGGCGCTCTCCAAACTCAAGTAACTGGGCTGGTAAAGAACGGAAGCGATCTCTTCGCCTTTGATTCCTTCGTAATCCTTACTGAATGCGTAAATGCCGTTTCTCAGCTTTAGTAAATATCCCTTCTTTACCCAACGGGTTAGCTGATAATCATAGATTTTCTTTCCGGCTAACAATATTTCGTTTTTGGAAAAAATGGGGGCACTTATTGATAAGACCAGGTCTTGGTATTTCATTTTATTATCATAATTAATAATTAAATGAAACGTCAAGCCTTCTAATTGCCGGGATTTCAGCGTCAGATCACTGAACCACACGCCCCTGTGGAAGGTGCGCAGTCACGGCGGACATCCGTTTCCATTTCCCGGGAGGAAACACCCGGAAGTCCATTCACCAATAGACAGACATCAACTCTTGAGGCTTTTCGTGGCATCTATCAGGAATAGTGAGGAATTGGTTTTTTTGTTCGTAGTTCGTAGCTATAGTTCGTAGTTCGTGGTTGCTGGATACCTGTTTACTCAATGAGCTATCACCTGTGAGCTGTTTTCCAAGGGCAGTTTGTTTGACTTTTTTAAACGATCTAAGTATCCTCAATGGTCGCAAAAGTAAAGAGGGGAGGGCTTTTTTATGTCAACGCTGGTAGTAGTGGGAACGCAGTGGGGTGACGAAGGCAAAGGGAAGATAGTAGACCTTTTGACAGAGTATGCCGACGTCATAGTGCGTTTTCAGGGCGGTAATAATGCCGGCCACACTCTGGTAGTGGACGGCGAAAAGTTTATTTTTCACCTGATCCCGTCTGGAATTCTAAATGATGACAAGCTCTGTCTGATCGGGAACGGCGTTGTAATTGATCCGTCAGTTTTTATTCAGGAGCTTGAGGGGCTTGCCTCGAGGGGTAGACCTGTAACCGCCGACAGATTGAGACTCAGCTCAAACGCACATCTTATAATGCCATACCACAAGGCCCTGGATCATGCCAGAGAGGCTGCCAAGGCCGAGGGGAAAAAGCTCGGGACTACGGGACGTGGTATAGGGCCGTGCTATGATGACAAGATAGTCAGAAATGGTATCAAAGTAGCTGATCTTCTTGACCCTGTGCTCTTTAGAGAAAAACTCGAGGATAACGTAAAAGAAAAGAACTTCTATCTGACTAAGCTGCTGAATGCCGATCCCCTTGATCATGAGACCATTTATGGTGAGTTTCAGGAATATGCCGAGCGTCTCGCCCCTTTTATCGACAATGTCTCTGTATTGATAGATGATGCGCTGCATAAAGGGAAGAACGTACTGTTTGAGGGTGCCCAGGGTACTCAGTTGGATATAGATCACGGAACTTATCCCTTTGTCACGTCCTCCAATACCGTGGCCGGGGCGGCCTGCTGTGGGGCAGGAATAGGTCCCAGCAAGATCGATAGAGTGCTAGGAATTTGCAAGGCCTATACTACAAGGGTAGGTGCCGGTCCTTTCCCAACAGAACTGGAGGATGCGGTCGGAGACCATTTACAGGAAAAGGGGGCCGAGTTCGGGGCAACCACAGGCAGGCGCCGTCGCTGTGGATGGCTTGACGGTGTGGTATTGAGGGACGCGGTCAGGATCAATGGACTGGATGGGCTGGTTATCACAAAACTTGACGTGTTGAGTGGCCTTGGTCAACTCAATATCTGCACTGAATACGATATCTCAGGAACCAGACATACCTGTATGCCTGCCAATATTCGGGAGGTCGAATCAATAAGGCCGATTAATATGACACTTTCCGGTTGGGAGGAGGATCTCAGCCAGATGAGATCATTTGATGATTTACCTGAAAAGGCCAGGGACTATCTAAAGACCATAGAGGATATGGCTGAAACACCCATAATGCTGATCTCAGTGGGTCCTGGCAGGGAACAGACCATTTTTTTGAAAAATCCTTTTGAATAACCAAAACAAAATAGTCCTCAGAAATAGAGGGACTAGATTAACTGGCATCCTTCACTTATAGGCACTAAAGAGCTTGACTAGGTTGCGATATGGAAATAACATACCGTAAGGTAAGGCAATTGTAAAAGGACTGGGCAGATCGCTCAGAAGTAATTTTTGTGAGATCAAATTTAGTTTAAACAAAGGAAAAGGGGGTAAACTAAGTGAAACTAAAGAGTGTTTTTGAAAATAATGGGTTAATGCCTGCGAAATATACATGCGATGCCGGTGAGATTAATCCAGAATTCATAATAGAAGATGTGCCGGAAAAGACAAAGAGTTTTGCTATGACAATGGAAGACCGCGACTCTCCAATGAGAACAATGGTTCACTGGATTATCTTTAATATCCCAGCGGATATAAGAGAAATAAAAGAAAATACTGTTCCTCAGGGAAGTATACAGGGAACAAATGATTTTGGGAAGCAAAGTTATAAAGGGCCTTGCCCTGATTCGGCCATTCATAGATATGAATTCCGCTTATATGCTCTGGATAGAGTTCTCGAAGTTGATGAAAAAACGAAAAAAGCCGAGTTAGAGAATTTAATGAAGGGTCGTACTCTAGCACAAGCAGTATTAACAGGATTATATTCAAGGGACTAAAAAAGCGCAGTGTACTTTGTGGGGTACATGAGCATTTTCGACCTGTCTGCGTGCGACGCACAGGCAGGCGAGCAACGCAGCCATCGGGACATTGATCCCGGAACGGCAGTTCCGACAAAAGATGGGTTTTGCAAACGGCTCTAAAGAAAAAGGCGGCAGTTAAAGCCGCCTTTTCTTTTTTTGAAGATCGGGATAAGATTAGTTCTACTTGATTTTGATCTGTTTCGCCTTTACCTCTTCCTTTTTGGGGAGGACAAGTTGTAAGACACCTTTATCGTAGGATGCCTCTATTTTATCAGAATCCACTGATACAGGAACTCTGATGGTCCTGGAGAAAGCTCCGTAACGGGTCTCAATGCGATGGAAGCTCTCTTTCTTTTCCTCGGTTTTTTGCTTTTTTTCCCCCTTTATTGTCAGCAGGTCGCCAGAGAGAGATATGTCAATATCCTTGGGTTCCATACCCGGGACTTCGGCCTTTACGATAAGGGAATCCTTTGTCTCTGATACATCCAAAGCAGGCATCCATTCCCCTCTCATCGGCAGAAACTCTCTTTCACCGGCCAAATTTCCCCAAAGATCTTCCATCTCCCTCCTAAGATTGCTCAGTTCACGCAAGGGCCGCCAAGGTGTAACTTCAAACATGGTATGAACCTCCTTTGTTTTAAATCCGGTCAAATATATCTTGCTTAAAAAAATAAGTTCGATGTTTTTTGAGTCAAGGAATTTTCTACTTCTCTTTATTTGCCCGCTTAAGGGAAAGTGGATATAGTAGCACTATACGCTGTTCTGATATTAAGGAAAGACTAAAGGAGGTCCCTTGGCATGGCTGAACAAGCTGATGACAAAAGTCCGCTTACTCAACCCTTCAACATAAGGGATTGCGCACTTGTATCCATGGCCACTGGTTACAGGGCCCAAAACTTGAGAGAATTTAAGGAAGGGCTGCTGAGAGTTCCAGAGGGCAGCATATATCATCACTTCTGGGGACGTTTTTTAGAACCCCAGTTCGATGAACCTGAGTATAGTAACGATTTTGCAGCTTGGGTATACCATCGTCTTAACGAAAAGGCCTTGGCAGAGAAGCTGAGTGTTATTGACCCTACTGACTATGAAGATATTGAGTCTGTCAGGCAGGAGTTGGTGGAACGGGTAGAAGACAGGCTGTACGAGAATGAATTTGTGCCCTGGACAAGGGCCGATGAGCAATTTCATTTTGTCCGCTCCCAGATAGTGGTATTGGATACCGGACGTTATCTGGAGATACCGTCAGATTTGCCTTCCGGAGTGCCGGAAATGACCATCGGCAGCATATTTTACCACTTCATAGATGCCCGGAAGAGGACGGAAGACAGAAGTGACGACTTTAGCGCCTGGTTGACAGGGTGGGGTGACACATATAATGATCTCAGGCTTAAGCTTATGGCTGTTGATCCGTTCTTTTCTTCTCTGAAAGAATTGCGTTTTATGGTTACCCGTGTGCTGGAGGAATACTTCAGCGGAGGGAACTCATGAACGAACTCTTTGACCGCTATGCAGAAGTGGCAGGCCTGGACGTAGTAAATCACCTTTGCCAGTTGGCTGCTCCGCTTAAAGGCATGAAGGTTGTTCATGTAAATTCCACCAAGGAAGGCGGAGGAGTGGCTGAGATCCTCAGAAAACTGGTTCCGATGATGGAGGCCCTGGGTCTTGATGTGAAGTGGGAAGTATTGGAGGGTAGCCCTGATTTTTATCAATGTACCAAGGGATTTCACAATGCCATCCAGGGTTTTTCAGTAGAGCTGTCCGAGGCCATGCTGGAGGCCTATGAGACCGTTAACGCAGAGAATGTAGAGAGACTCCGGTCTGTCCTTGAAGAGGCTGACTTTGTCTTTATACATGATCCGCAACCAGCGCCATTTCTCAGCTTCTGCCCCAATAGGCGTGGAAAGTGGGTATGGAGGTGCCATATAGACTGCAGCCGTCCATATCGTCCGGTATGGAAGTATTTAAAAAAGTGGATACAGGACTATGATGCCAGTATTTTTTCCCTGGCGCAGTTTGCTCAACTCCTGCCTCATCCCCAGTACCTGATCGCCCCCAGCATAGATCCCTTGAGTGAAAAAAACATAGATCTTCCCGAAGAGGAGATCAGGGGAGTCTTTGACCAATTTGGTCTGAAGCCGGATTTACCCTTTATTTTGCAGGTCTCCCGTTTTGACCGGTTTAAGGATCCCCTTGGCGTGATAGAGGCCTTCAGGCAGGCCAGGAAGATGGTGCCTTTGCAACTGGTTTTGGCAGGTGGCGGTGCCACTGATGACCCTGAAGGTGAAAAGGTACTTGATGAGGTCAGAAAGGCTGCGGAAGATGAAGAAGACGTCCATGTACTGCTTCTTCCACCTGATGCTCACAGGACGATTAATGCCTTGCAAAGGGCTTCTGATATTGTGCTTCAAAAGTCCATAAAGGAGGGTTTTGGGCTTACTGTCACAGAGGCAATGTGGAAAGGGAAACCAGTGATCGGAGGAGATACAGGTGGAATTCGTCTTCAGGTAGTAGATCACTTTACCGGTTTCAGGGTAAGAAGCCCTGAGGGCGCTGCCCTGCGCATCCGTTATCTGCTGCACCGCATGGATAAGTTGGAAGAGATGGGCACCAGGGCAAAACGTCTTGTTCTTGAGAATTTTCTTCTGACAAGGCATTTGAGAGAATACCTTGCATTGATGATCGGTGTGCTTCACGGTCTTGAAGACCGGATAGATATGATACAATGAGAGTCCTTTTACGGGTTCAAAGGTTCAGGGTTCAAAGGTTCACGGTTCAAGAAAAAAGATGAACATCGAACATCGAACGTCCAACATCGAATTTTGAATGGAGAAGGCATGAGAATAGAGCAATCATCAATCATCAATCCAATAAGGTAACCCTGAACGGTGAACCCTGAACCTTTGAACTCCTACGACATTGTATGTTTTTGGAATTTATTGACGAGAAGTAGAAACAGGGCCTTACTCCTTGACTATGATGGCACGCTTGCCCCTTTCAGAGTGGAGCGGGATAAGGCGGTGCCATATTTTGGGGTAAGGAAGATCCTTGAAAAAATAATAGCTACTGGTGGTTGCAGGGTCGTTGTAATAAGCGGAAGGAGCGTGGAAGACCTCCTGCCCCTGCTGGGACTGCAAGTCACTCCTGAGATATGGGGGTCACACGGCAGGGAAAGGCTTTATGCAGACGGTGAATATCAGATTCGGCCTGTTGGGGCTAAAGCAGATAAGGCCTTGAAAGAGGTCCTTGATTGGGCCGGAGCATCAGGTCTGGAGCCCTATTGTGAGTTAAAGCCCGGCTGCATTGCATTTCATGTGCGGGGTCTCCCACCAGAGAAGGCAGAGGAGATCTTGACACAGGTCCGTAGCGTCACGTCTTCTTTGGAACAAGGGCACGGTGTCGGTCTCCATAGCTTTGACGGTGGGCTTGAATTCAGGGCGGCGGGATGTCACAAGGGCCAAGCGGTTGAGACCATTTTTCAGGAATCAGGGTCAGATATGGTTGCTGCATATCTCGGAGATGATAGAACTGATGAGGACGCCTTTCGCGCCATAAAGGGCAGGGGTATCGGGGTCTTGGTCAGGTCCGAGTTAAGGACTACGGAAGCGGACCTTTGGATAAAGCCTCCGGAGGAACTCCTGCAATTTCTTTCAGAATGGGCCCGGGCATGTAACATTAGAAGACTATAATTTTGGTTACACAGAAGAAACGGAGGAATGTGTGGAAGAGCCGGGTACCAGGATAGTAGCAGTTTCAAACCGTTTGCCTATTCGTCTGGTCCATGGACCTGACGGATTGGAGATAAAGCCTGGTGCAGGTGGCCTTGTGACTGCCCTTGCTCCGGTCTTCAGGAACAGGGGAGGGGTCTGGATTGGTTGGTCCGGAGGGACTGATGACGAAGATCTTGCCGGGCTCATGGAACCAGCGTCTCGTGAGGCCGGATATAGGCTCTATCCAGTACCGCTCTCAGCCGATGAGGTCGGCGACTACTACTATGGATTCTCCAATGAGGTTATCTGGCCCCTGTTCCATGATTTACAGACTCGCTGTAATTTTAAGCCCAGGTATTGGCAGCAGTACCTCAACGTCAACCGCAAATTCGCTGAGATTACAACAAAGCACAGCAGTGAGACTGATTATATATGGGTCCATGACTACCATCTCATGCATATGGCCCAGTCCCTTAAGGAGCTTGGAACAGAAAGGAACACAGGGTTTTTTCTCCACATTCCCTTTCCGCCTGCGGACATCTTCATGAAATTACCATGGAGGGCTCAGATCCTCAGGGCACTCCTTGAATATGAACTGGTTGGTTTTCAGACCATGAGGGACCGCAAGAATTTTATCCAGTGCCTCCGTCATATCAGCTCAGGTATCAGGACTTCTGGAAGGGGGTCTGTTGTTACTGTTATTGTTGGAGATAAGCGGGTCAGGGTAGGTGCCTTTCCTATCAGTATTGATTACGATGCTTTTGCCCGGGATGCAGAATCTAAAGAAGTGGCTGATCTGGCCTGGTACCTCCACGAGGCTTTACCGAATCGCCAGGTAATACTGGGTGTGGATCGCCTTGATTATACCAAGGGGATACCGGAGAGGCTTGAAGCCTTTAAAGACGCGCTTTCCCGCTTTCCTGAACTTCAGGGGAAGATCACCCTGGTTCAGGTCGTAGTCCCCAGCAGAGAGGAGGTCCCTGAATACCAGATGCTTAGAGCAGAGCTATACCGTCTTGTTGGTGAAATAAATGGACAGTTTACCCGATCAGGCTGGGTGCCGATACACTATCTCTACAGAAGCCTGGACCGCTCTGAGCTTTTGGCCTATTATCGTTTGGCTGAAATCGCCATAATTACTCCGCTGAAAGACGGGATGAACCTGGTCGCAAAAGAGTACTGTGCCTGCAACCTGGAAGAAAATGGTGTGCTGATTCTCAGTGAGTTTGCAGGTGCTGCAGCCCAGTTGCATAGAGGGGCTATCATGGTTAATCCCTATGATGTTGAAGGGATGTCCAACGCCATTCATCAGGCCTTTCACATGGATCAAGCGGAAAGGCATAACAGGATGCACAGGCTCAGGGAGGTAGTGCGTCACAGAAACATTTTCTGGTGGGTAAACAATTTTTTAGAGGCTGCCATTGCCAAGGACCTTCGAGCATTCCCTGCTGTTGAAGATTATATGCCTGAGATTCCCCTTGCATCTATTAGTGTGTAACTACTCAGATGGATAGGCTGAAGGTAGAAGGTAGAAGGCTTTTAGGGTTACTTAGGTGGATAGGCTGAAGGCTGTCAAGGATCTTCAACCTTCAGCCTTCAGCCTTCAACCTTTACTTCTTATAGCTTTGGACAATACTTATGGCCGTCCTTTTAACCTCCATGGCAGGGTCGTCCAGAAAAGGGAGAACATGCTCAAGTTCTATTGACCTCATGGCACCCAGGCGCTCAAGGGCAAGGGCCCTTATCTTTGGATTGGGATCTTTGAGGAAGGAGCGATAGAGTTCCTCGTGGCTCATATCGTTGTCCAGTTGGCCCAGGAGTATGAGTATGTCCAGTTTCAGGGAAGGTTCCCCGCATTCTAATTCTTTTCTGTAAATTTCAGTAATTTCTTTCTGCTTGTCCTTGAATCTCCACAGATTAAAGAGGATGGCCCTTTTCTGGTCCAGAGAGCAATGCTGCATCCTGTCAAACAGAAGCCCAATTACACGGCTGTCCTTCAGGTTACACAACGCACTGACTGCTACTTCCTGTATCTCTTCATCAAGGTCATACAGACATTCAATCAGGGATAAAGCCGCTCCCATATTGCCTTCCCAGCCCAAGGCTAATATGGCACGGACTTTAACATCCGTATCAGGGTTTTTCAGGTCTGCAATTAATTTTCTGATCAGGGCATGGGGGTCATCCAGAAAGGGTCCTATTACGCTGAGGTGTAAAGCTGCCTGATCTCTTAGTTCGTCCGGCTCTTCCGGGTCGCACATAATCTCATACAATGGCCAGTAGACATCCTCTTTGGCAAAGCTTCCCAATAATAAGATAATTTCTCGTCTGAGTTTAAGCTCCCCAAGCTTGAGCGCCCGCAGTAGCAAAGGTATTGCCCGATCCTTTTCAGCAATTATTAGTCCTGGATCAGATATATATTTCTTGGCCTGGGTCAGGAGACGTTCCCTGGAATCAAATGGGACTATAGATGACATGGAATAATATACTCAGCCACGCACATTAAATTCCAGATCAAAGCGGAGGTCTTTTTCTATTGAAACCAGGGACAAGGCCAGGGTGCCTATTTCCGTGACCGTGGCCTCGAGTTGTACGGGTATCACGGTTCCAGGTTCAATCCCTGATGCCTCCATGGATGTCTGAAGGGTCGTTATGGGTTCTATGGTTTCATCCCAGTCATTGATCAGATCTCCAACACTATCATCCGGCCTGATAGTAGAAGCCAGAAAACGAAATTCCACAGGTTGTCCGACTACGAGTCCGAAAGTCCTTTCCGGAAGGGAGACCGAACTGCCTTCTTCCATGCCCTGAGGAACAACACAGAGGGCCTTTATGGCTGGAGGGAGGCCGGGTACTGCCGGCCTGGCGACTTCAATCCCCATGTAGTATGAACGGGCGATGCCTCCCCGGATCCTGAGTCCCCCTTCTCTGCGAACAAGGCCGTAATATGACGCACCCTGTGCGACAGCAAGGTCCAGATCCGGGCTCGCAAGCTCCTTTAGTTCTGGAGATCCCTTTTCACGCAGCCATGGAGCGATAATCTCTAATATGCGCCGGCGTATAATCCGGGGCTTTAATACCCCTCCATTGAACAGGATGGCAGTGGGTCCCGGCACACCTTTGGAGGAATCGGATTTATCTGAATGGATGTCAAGAAACCTGGCGAGATGTCTGGTTATGGCCGTATCGCTCACATAGGGCAGCCCCATTTCCTGGAGTCCGAGCCTGGGATGATGTTGAGGCCGTTCATTACTTTTGCAGGCAGGGAGAAAACCTTCAAGCAGCAACGATTCCACCTGTTCTTTTCCCAGGGCGGTGCGGACCGTGCCGCCCACGAGGCCTGATCCCCGTCCTGGAATAACCACGGGGACTTCTGAGATCTCTTGATTTGCAAGGAGTTTTTCCTTTGCCATACGGGCATTATGCCAGAGTGTCTGCATCTGGAGGTAATCAAGCCTGGTACCCTTGGCTTTCAAGCCTTCGCTGAGGCTGTATGCAAGGGCAAGATCCATGTTGTCGCCTCCAAGGAGTATGTGATCACCCACTGCTACCCGCTCAAGACCGAGCTCTCCGTCTTTGCTGGTGACGCGAATCAGGCTGAAATCCGTGGTGCCTCCTCCTATATCGCAGACCAGTATAAGGTCCCCTGGACCCACTTCCTCCTTCCAGCTATCCCGGCGTGCGTGGAGCCAGGCATAAAAGGCCGCCTGAGGCTCTTCCAGGAGTGTAATGTTATCAAAGCCTGCTGAGCTTGCGGCCTTTACGGTGAGTTCTCTGGCCACTGCATCAAAGGATGCGGGAATGGTAAGATATATAACCTGCTCTTCCAGCCGGTCTTTGCTTTCTTTGGCAACAGTCTGGTTCCATGCCGCCTTAAGGTGGCGCAGGTATGAGGCCGCGGCCACAATTGGGGAGAGTTTTTGCACATCTTCCGGGGCGTCTGCGGGCAGAATCGGGGCAGTGCGATCCACCCCGGTATGACACAGCCAGCTCTTGGCAGATACAACAAGCCTCCCAGGGACCTCTGCCCCTCTGGACTTGGCATAGGTCCCGACTACCCGGTCACCAAACGGATTCCATGACATTGTGAGTCTTCCCCCCTGCTTTTCCTGATCAGTGGGGAGATAGATAAAGGAGGGGAGAAGATCCTTTTCCCCGACTTCTCCAGGGGCTACAAGCTGAGGTACCTGAAAGATGTTTATTGTGCCTGTCGTGAGGTCATGTTCTTCCTGGGTGTCTATGTAAGAAAGGACACAGTTGGTGGTACCAAGGTCTATGCCGACAATGTATCGGGACTCACTCACGATATCTCCACTTCAGCAGGTGCCAGGACGTCGGTCTTCTCCTTTGCCGTCCATTCGGGCAAGTGTACTTCAGTGAACTTCCACCCGCAGTGGCGGAGTGTTCCTTTAAAAGGGGGATTGCCCTGGATATTGCCTATGAGTTTGATCCGGGTGGGGTCAAAATCTTCCTCTATTTCCACCTGGCTTCCCTCGGCGGCCTCAAGCACGGGCGAGAGTCCAAAAACCTCCTTTAGTGCGGCCCTGCACCCACGATGGACCTCCCTGACTGCAGCACCTATTTGGGCATCGTCATAGGGCTCTATGTCCTCCTGCAGGAAGTCAATAAGCCTGCCTTCCCGTTGGAGCAAGCCCAAAGTCTGGACTATAGCGATCTCCGAGGCATGAGGAATTTGGTGATTTGGTGATTTGGTGATTTGGTGATTGAAATCGTTTTCGACCATAGCCTCGCTCGGAGGCGGTGCTGTTTCAGGGCCTGTTGTGATTTCCTCTTCTGCTTTGGGCTCGACAATTTGTTCCTCTTCCAAAG
>JAIWFS010000006.1:0-13751 GCA_048631505.1 archaeon
ATGGAAATTTCGTCTACAGCCAATATGCTCAGATTATTATAATCGGGTTGACCGTATTTGGCTTCTAAATACATTTTGTCAATATTTTTAACGGTTTTCCAGTCCAATTTCACATGTTTGGCAACTTCGCTTACAGTCATGAACTGACATAGCTGATGAATGTAAAGCGCCAGACGATGGGTTACCCGTAAGTAAGGATGAAACAGATCTAAATCTTCTATACTGATATGACGGCAATGAGTACAAAAGAGCTTCCGGTAGCGACAGGTTATCCACACCCGTGTGGCTGCCAGGTTCAGATCCCGTATTGTGCGTTGGGTCCAGCTGTGAGTTGCAGTGACCTTTTTTCCGCAACAATGACAGATGGGATGAAATCGTTTGTCGGGTTCTACATGGATTCGAGCCTCGCTGATATCGGGAAGAAGAGACTGTTTTACAATTTTGATTCGACGAAAGGGAAAGTATGGTGCTATAGTGGGTACGGACATCGCAGGCCTCCTTTGGATAATGTTTATCTGGGCAGACAAACTTATATCCATAGAGATACCGGATGTCCATTCTATTTGAATTCACGTGACTTTCCCTCTATTTCTTTCAACTAATTCGGAGAAGATCCAAAATTATTAAAAAATTCTCTCACTTTGTCAAGACATTTAACGAAGCTAATTGGCCAGAATGGACAAATACTTCGGTTTTTGGTGATGAGCTGAAGGAGCTGGGCGTGAGCCTCCATCAAAATGTCATCAAAATGCTCCTTTCCAAAGGAAAAATCACTGAAGACCGAAGGCTAATGAGGCGGGGGGTTAATTTGGCTCTGTATTTTTAATGAGAATATCTATATATTATATTTGATCCTTTTGTAACATCTCAATAAATCTATGCATTCCGACTTCTTCCCCCTTTTGCAAAGGGGGATCGAGGCCACCGGCTCATAAAGCCTATGGCTCGGTGAGGGGGTTCTAATACAGCCCGGACTTACTAAGATGTTACAGCCCTTCTTCCTAAAAGTGCGGATTACTGCTCAACCTTTCTCTGGGAGAATAGATAATGAGGCGTAAAAAAATTGCTATTATTGGAGCCGGTAATTGTGGATCGGCAATAGCCGGAGACATGAGCTTAGCAGGACATATGTGCCGGCTGTTCGAGTTTCCGGAATATGCAAAAAACATTAAACCCATTATTGAGCAAGGCGGGATTAAAGTGACCGGTATAGCACGAACGGGCTTTGCCAAGGTTACGGCAACTACAGATATATCTGAAACTGTGAAGGATGTTGACCTGATTATGGTAACAACTGTGGCTTTAGCCCACGAAAGGATAGCTAAAGAAATTACCCCCTATCTATCAGATGGTCAAACCGTTGTTCTATGGCCGGGAAGTGGTGGGACATTGTCTTTCAGAAAGGTTTGGGATGGGCTAAGAATGAACCGGCGGGTCTATCTTGCAGAAGCGGTAACATCACCATACTGCTGTCGTCGCCTTAGAGGTCCTGGCACTGTTAATATCCATAGAGTAGATGGACCACGAATGTTATTGGCAGCCCTCCCAGCTAGTGATACCGGAAATGTTATGAAGGCTCTTATCGGAACGTATGCTGATAAGGTAAAACCGGCAGTAAGTATACTTGAACCTGCACTTTACAATCCCAACATTATTGTCCACCCAGTTGGTGCATTACTCAATATGGGTCGTATAGAATATGCAAAAGGTGAATTCTGGATGTACAAAGAGGGAATTACAGAGTCAGTTGAAAAGGTCATTAATTCTATGGATAAGGAAAGGCAGGCATTGTTTACTTCATTAGGATACAAACCATATACCTATGCCCAGGTATTCATGGACAGCTTTAATATGACTCGTGAAGAATTTGCAAAAGATTCGAGCAAAGGACCCATGAGTATGCAGGACCGATATGTAACAGAAGATATCCCGATGGGAGCTTCGCTTACAGCTTCCTTAGCAAAAAAGATCGGTGTTGCCACTCCCACATATGACGCTTTGATCCATATCGCTTCCGTTGTCAATAATACGGATTATTACAAAAATGGCAGAAATTTGAAAAATCTTGGCCTTGCAGAGTTAAGTACAGAAAAACTTAAGGAGTATTTTATTACCGGGAAAAAGTAGTGTTAAGGATTCATCATTTATCCGATTACAGGCAAAGAATCCACGCCCAGAGGAGGAGGATTTCCAATACGCAGAAAAGGCCTTGCTTGTGTCTTTTTGGCCCTGCTCACTCCTTTTTATATAATATCTCAATAAACCCGGGCATTCCGACTATTTCACCCCGGCACCCGGATTTGAAGGCGCTGCCAGCAAACAATCTGGGTGTGGCACTTAGTGACGGGGGATTAAGGACACTGGCTCATAGAGCCTATGGCTCGGTGAGGGGATTTTTCAAATACAGCCCGGACTTATTGAGAACTAACCTTTTTCTAAACCAACTTATTCATTTGTCGTGCAAAATACGCTGAAGCTCACGATGGGTAAAAAAACGGTCATCATCTCTCAAGTATGGGAGCAAAATCTTTTTCCGTCGGAGTAGCTCTTTTGAGATTTCCCCAAATATCTCGTCTTCTTTATGGTGAGCTGCCTTCGCAATTTGTTGGCCAAAGGGATTAATAATCTCGCTGCCCCCCCAGAATCGGAAGCTCTGCTCCTGTAATGATTGATCGGCATCTTCTGTTGAGGTCATTTGAGCGGTTTCAGCAGCCAGTATGGACCTCTTCTCCTCCCAGGCTTCTTTCCCCACACGATTGGCGCAAATATTGTAAATACCAAAAACGCGGGAATAGAACGTATTAATGACTCCCCAGCTCTCAATATTAGAAAACTCAGTTCCCATGGCACCCTCTGATGAACTGAATATGCTCACAAATACATCTGCCTTCTGGCACACACCGAGATAAGGCAAGGAAGGATGCCAGAGGTCGTTACAGATAAAGACGGCGATGGTGAAATCATTGAGCCTAAAGACAGGGATCTGCTTTCCATGGGAAAAGTACTTCCGCTCTTCAAACACGCCATAATTGGGTAGATTTAACTTACGGTAGGTGAACAGGATTTCTCCGTCCACTGCCACGAGGGCTGAATTGTAAAAATTCATTGATTTTGATTCTTCTATAAAACCAACTACAGCAGCAGTCCCTTTCGTGGCGTCTGTCAACTGTTTGATCTCCTTAGAATCAAGCCTGAGCGCCACCGTGTGATACTTCTGTCCTACAAAATATCCTGTTAACGCCAGTTCCGGGAAAACAATTAGCTGGGCACCCTTTTCCCGGCCTTGATGGATTTTACCGATAACATCTTCCAGATTGGCCTTAAGATCCAATAGAATTGGGCTCGTCTGATAAACAGCAACTTTCATTTTTCACTGGCTCCTTTCCTCAGGATCGAATCTGTATCATATGTCTGTATACTATACATTTTGCAAGTGGAGAATAATGTTATTGTATTTCAAACGCATTTTGTTTATATAGCAGATCAGTTGCAACTTATCATGACCAAACTGCAACAAAAAAATAGTATTTTATTATAGCCATCTTAACGAAAATCACTATTAAATATCTTCATTCAGTATCCAGCATCTTTACGCTATGAGCAATGTAGGTATTCTACCTCCATAAACTCGTCGGCTTGGGGCAGGGCTTCGCTGGTATCTCTATTCCGTTAAAACGAATTCTATCAGGTACTTCATGGCATTTTTAGGGCATATTCTGGATGTAGATCTGAGCACAGGGAAATGGTCCCTCTCTCCTTACCCAACAGAGTTGATCTGGAAAATACTGGGAGGCCGGGGGTTCAATGCCTGGTTCCTCTATCAAAACATCCCGGCAGGAACGGATCCCATGGGCCCCAATAACATCCTTACATTTTCCTGCGGAGTGCTTACAGGCACGGCTGCCCCCGCTTCTTCCCGACTTCACATCAGCGCCCTGTCGCCTCTCACGGGCCTTCTTGGAAGTTCTAACGTTGGCGGTGATTTTGGCGCCAAACTCCGGTCCGCCGGTATTCAATCCTTGATCATAAGGGGCCGTGCCTCAAAACCTGTCTACCTTTTACTTGATGAGGATAGGGTCAAGATTTTAGATGCCAAAGCTCTCTGGGGAATGGACACCTGGAAAACCCAGGAAAGCATTAAAAATGAGCTTGGAGACCAAAAACCGGCGATTGTAACAATCGGCCCTGGTGGAGAAAATATCGCCCACTTTGCCTGCATTATGTCTGGCCGGGATCATGCTGCCGGCCGAACGGGCATGGGCGCCGTCATGGGATCAAAGAACCTTAAGGCCATCGTAATAAAAGGTGATAAGAAAACAGCAAGATCCGCCTCCATACGCAACGGCCATGACTCCATTAAGCGTTACTTAAAGCAGATCAAAAGTTCCCCGGAATTCGCAACTGTTACAAAATATGGTGGTGCCGGTTATATTAAATGGGCCGATGACATGGGCATTCTGGCCACACGCAATTACCGGGAGAATCACTTTGAAGGGGTGGATCGACTGGACGGGAGACGTTTGGAAAAATACGTAACCCGATCACGGGGTTGCCGTGGCTGTCCGGTCCACTGCAAGGCGGAGCTTGAATTTACCAATGGAAGATTTAAGGGGACCAATGGCATCCGACCTGAATTCGAACCCATGATATCTCTGGGTTCCAAGTGCGGGCTGAGTGATCTTGAGAAAGTTGTATTCCTTGACAATCTTTGCTCCCGGCTGGGCCTCGACAACATTTCCGCAGGCAGTGCCATTGCTTTTGCCATGGACCTCTGGGACCGGGGAATCCTCACGGTGGAAGACACAGGCGGTATGGACCTTACCTGGGGAAATAGTGAGGCCATGGAAACCCTTATACGGCAAATGGCATATCGGGAAGGGTTGGGGGCTATTCTGTGTCAGGGAATCCGCAGGGCAGCCCAAATCTTTGGCCGGGGTTCCGAACGATTTGCACCGCATGTTAAAGGACTGGAACTGCCGGGCTATCATCCTTATGAAATCATGGGGACGGCATTAGGATATGCCATCTCAAACCGCGGAGGGGATTTCAACGATATATATGCGACGCTGGAATATAGGTGGTCATCGGAAAAGGCGACAAAGGAGTTTGAAACGCCAATGGCCGCAGATATTCGTGCTATCCATGGGAAAGCCCCATTGGTGAAACGGGCCATGATAGTGACTATTGTGCTGGATTGCCTGGGTCTGTGTAAAGTGCCCGCTCTGTGTCTTATTGGCGCTTTTGACCTTGAAGGGGAGGCCGCACTGACCACTGATTTGACCGGGTGGCCTGTGGATGCAAAGATGCTTTTTGCAATTGGCGAGAGGATAGCCACCCTGGAAAGGCTCTTCAACTATAAACATGGGAAAGGCCGCTCTGACGATCGTCTCCCGGATATGTTTTTTGAAAAAGAGTACACTCCCGGAGAAGAACCGTCTCAGCCGGTTATGTGGATGGAACCCATGAAGCAGGCGTTTTACAAAATCATGGGATGGGACGAGCAGGGATGGCCTAAAGAAGAAAAGTTGAAGGATCTGGGGCTTTGGGAGGATATCGAGCGGTTAAAGAATCGCAGAAGAGCAAGTTGAGAGAGGCATGACAACTATGAACGAACAATCTATGAGACCGGCTTTGCTTTTTCTTTCCAAGGAAGATAAAGACAAAATTCACCAGGCTGCACTTCGGGCCCTGGCTGATATCGGAATGCAGATCCTGCACGAAGATGCCCTGGCCCTCTTGAAGAGTGCCGGCTGTTCAGTGAAGGAGAATAATATTGTCCAGATTCCAGACACACTTGTTGCGAAGGCAGTCGAGAGCGCTCCTAACAATATCCCTGTCTATGATAGAGAGGGAAATCTCGCCATGGAACTCGGCGGATATCGTTCCTATTTTGGTACGGGTTCCGACCTTATCTATTCGCTGGATTCGGAGAAAATGGAGCGACATCAATGTATCCTCAATGACGTTTGCAAAGCTGCTCTCGTTTGTGATGCGCTCTCAAATATTGATTTCATTATGTCCTGCGCATACCCTTCTGACATTCCGCCTCACCGGGCCAATCTTACAAGCTTTCAGGCCATGGCCGAAAATTCAACAAAGCCTATTGTCTGCACTGCCGAATGCCGTGATGACCTGAGTGAAATGTGGGAAATTGCCAGAATCCTCAGGGACGGCGAAGAGCAGTTGCGTTCCAATCCCTACTTCATCCATTACGCCCAACCTATCAGTCCCCTTAAACATCCTTTTCACAGCCTGGATAAACTTCTTTTCTGCGCTGAAAAGCATATTCCGGCTATTTATTCGCCGGCCCCTATTTCCGGATCCACCGCACCTATTACCCTTGCAGGTCATGTGGCTCAGGGACTGGCAGAATGTTTTTGCGGATTGGTGATTCACCAGCTAAGAGCTGAAGGCGCACCGTTTCTCATGGGCATGGGGGCTGCCGTGCTGGATATGGCCACCAGTCAGTGTTCTTACAACGCGCCGGAATACTATCTCGCCTATATGGCCATGATAGAGATGAGCCATTACTATGATCTTCCAAGTTGGGGATATGCAGGAACGAGCGATTCCCAGATTCCAGACGGACAGGCCACTTTTGAAGCTGGCCTCCTCACCTTCCTATCAGCATTCTCAGGGGCCAATCTCAACCACGATGCGGGTTACCTTGATTTTGGCAGAACAGCAAGCCTCGATATGGTTGTAATCTGCGATGAAATCATCGATCAGATCCGACGCATGAAAAGAGGAATTCCAGTCAATGATGATATGCTGGCATTAGATGCCATCCGTGAAGTGGGCCCGGAAGGGCACTTTCTTACCCATGGCCATACGCTGAAACACCTTCGTTCTACACAGTGGCGACCTAAACTACTCTACCGTGTGGGGCATGGTAAATGGGAAGAAACGGGAACTCCAAGCCTTCTGGACCGGGCTAGAAAACGCCTCCATGAAATCATGGAAAATCACCGGCCGGTAGCAATTCCCAAAGAAAAGGCGCAAGCGATCCAGAGCCTGGTAGATCAATTTGGAAAATAGGCAAAAGGGATCATGATTACCCTATTGATACGGAGCATCAGTCAATCCGGCATACAGGGATGCTACCCACTTAAATGCACCACCGAATCCAACCGAGACAGCTCTTCCAATGGAATATGACAGAGTATCCGATGACCGGTTCCCGTGCTCCTCCAGGGGGGAACCTCTGTTTCGCAGATTTTACCACCATTCGGAAGCAGCTCATTTCGCCGGGGACATCGGGTGTGAAAGCGGCACCCTGAAGGCGGGTTGAGGGCGCTTGGCACGTTACCACTTAGGCGAATCTGTCTCTGCTCCGCCTCCGGGTCGGGGATGGGCACTGCTGAAAGCAATGCCTCGGTGTAAGGATGGTAAGGCGGTGAATAGATTGCTTCAGCCGGACCGATTTCGACAATTTGCCCAAGGTACATGACAGCAATGTCGTCGGAGAAAAAGCGAACCACGCTTAGATCGTGGGCAATGAAAATCATAGATGAGCCGTATATCTCCTGGATCTCCAGCAGCAGGTTAATGACCGCGGCCTGGACCGAGACATCCAGCGCGGACACTGGCTCGTCACAGATGATCAGGTCGGGGCGACTCGCGAGCGCACGAGCGATCCCAACCCGCTGCTTTTCTCCCCCGCTTAATTGTCGAGGGAGACGATCATAGTAAAAGTCATCAAGACGTACAGCTTTGAGGAGCCGAATAACTTCATTTTTTACTTGGTTTTTAGGCACGGTCTTGAATTTTCTGATTGGTCGGGCAATCTGCATGCCAATGGAGTAGGTCGGGTTGAGAGTGGAGTCCGGATTCTGGAAGACCATCTGCATCTCCCGAATAAGTGCTGTATCACGCTCAGAGACGGACTGGGTAATGTCTATCCCCAAAAATTCCGCGCTGCCATCGGTGATCGGCTCCAGACCAATGAGTCCCTTGGCCAGGGTAGATTTTCCGCAACCAGACTCACCAACAATGCCAAGGGTGCGACCTTTTGAAAGCCTCACGCTTACGTCGTCCACGGCTTTGACAATTTTTTTTTCACCCAGGCCAAACAAGCTCACTACTGAGTTTGATTCCTGGGGATAATAGATCTTAAGCTCCTCAAAGCTGAGCAGGGAATCCCCTCGGGTTTCCGGCTGCACCAAGCCCTCATCTTTTGCACCCCCTGGTCGCCTTCTCACGGTTCGAGGCCTGCTGTCAATTTCCTGCGCGTAGATGCAGCGAGCAACATGCTCCTGAGTGATTTTCTCAAATTTCGGCCATGCCTCACGGCACCTTTCCGTAACATAGTTGCATCTGGGTGCAAAAATACACTCGTCCCGCGGTCGTTCCGCCGGAGGAGGCACCCGGCCCCGTATGGGATGGAGCACACAATCGGCTTTGGTATCCCCGAGTCGAGGTATGGAGGCCAACAATCCCATCGTGTAAGGGTGGCACGGCCTTCGGAAGACCTGCTCCACAGGCCCCTTCTCCACCATTTGACCCGCGTACATCACACAAAGGTGATCGCTCACCCGGGCAACCACGCCCAGGTTGTGGGTAATGAAAATATTGGCGGCTCGAAAATCTTTTTTCAGTTCCTCGATAAGATCTAACACTGCTGCCTCAACGGTAACATCCAGAGCGGTTGTCGGTTCATCCATGATCAACAGGGCCGGATTATTCAACATTGCCATGGCAATGACTACCCGCTGTTGTTGACCTCCTGAAATTTGGTGAGGGTATCGGATCATGACATTTTCGGGATCTGGCATGTTAACCCGCTTTAGCATTTGAATGGAGCGATCCCATGCCTCATCCTCCGAGATCTGCTGGTGGCACGTCAAAACCTCGGCAAGTTGTTCGCCAAGTCGCACCGAGGGATTAAGAGCCTGCATGGGATCTTGGTATACCATAGCTATCCTATCACCCCGGAGTCTCTTGAGTTCCGCCTCTGATCGGCCAATCAATTCTTTTCCTTGAAAACAGACACTTCCATCCACAACCTTGCCATTGGGGCCGAGGAAATTGACAATTCCGAAGGCAATCGTACTCTTGCCGCATCCTGACTCCCCCACAAGCCCAACAGTCTCGCCCTCCCTGACCTGGAAGGAAACATTCCGGACGGCTTCCACGTCTCCCTTACGCGTTTCATAGGCAATGGTGAGATGATCTACTTCGAGGACTGAGGCCGGATTTGTATGGTTGGATTTGTTCATATGTTTGCTCTTTCTCTATTGATATCGCATCGACTCCTCGCGCAAACCATCGGCCAGCAGGTTCAATCCCACCACCAGTGAAGCGATGGCCACAGAAGGCCATAATGCGGCCCACGGACTACCAGCCAGGATAAATTCTTGCCCCTTGGCCACCATACTTCCCCAATCCGGTGACGGTGGTGGTAGGCCCAATCCCAGAAATCCTAATGTCCCCATAGCGAAAATGGCATAGCCGACACGCAGCATGGCATCCACGATGATGGGGCCGCGCGCATTGGGCAGTATTTCAACGAACATGATATACCAAGCGCTTTCTCCGCGGGTTTCGGAAGCCCTGATGTACTCCCGGGTACGGATGTCCAGGGTAAGACTGCGAACCAAGCGGGCAATGCCAGGTGTTCCCACAATGGTGATGGCAATGACCACGTTCAAGGCAGATGCACCCAGCGCCGTCATAATAATCAGGTAGAGAAGAATGATGGGAACGGCCATCATGGCGTCCAGGAGGCGCATGACGATCTCATCGATCCACCCTCCATAGTACCCGCTGACAAGGCCCAGTGTCATCCCTACAATCAGCGCCGCGAACACCCCCCAGAGGGCTGTCCCCCCGGGGATCCATAATTTTTCCGATATCGGCAGGACCAACAGAACGATGCGAGCGCCATAAATGAGTCGGGACCAGAGATCGCGACCCAGTTCATCTGTACCCAGGAAGTGTGCGCTGGAAGGACCCTGATTGGGAGCCTTCCAGTCCTGCTCCAAAGACGTGTATGGTGTCAGAAGCGGGGCAAAGGCAGCCACAGTCAACCAAAAAAGTACAATTATAAGACCAATGGTTGCAGTTCTGGACGCAAATATAATGGAAGTGCCTTCCCACATACGCCTGAGGCGCCCGGTTCTTATTTCCACTCTGCTAAGATCTGTAGCTTCCTCACCGACCGTCATGTTTACCCCTTAACTATACTCACTACTCCTTTAAACATCCGCCCAGTCCTCAGGTTTTGACTATGAACTCTGCCGTTCTTCATAATATAGCAGTCCCAGGTCACATATACCGAATACGTGGATTCAGGAATGTGTAAATAATATCAGCTATGAGTTGAGTACCCACAGCTACAATAACCAGTATCATTGCTCCTGCCTCTAATGCATTGATATCCTTGTAAAGTGCGGACTCCAGCAGATATTTTCCCAAACCCGGATAGCCAAAGACCACCTCGACGATCACGATTCCACCCATCAGCCAGTTGACATGAAGCATGATCACCGTGATAGGCGCCATCAAGGCGTTTCTGACCGCGTGCTTAAGGACGATCCGCCAGTATGGCAAACCCTTGAGAAAGGCAGTGCGGATATACGGAGACCGCATTACCTCGACCATGCTCGCTCTGGTAATTCGAAGTACATATCCGAGTTCAATGAGTGTCAAGGTCAACACGGGAAGCACGAGCATATCCGGTCTTTCCCACGGGGCTTTTTCACCGAACACCGTAGCGCCAGGGACAAGACCCAGCCATACGCCGAATATAAGGATGAGGAAGATGCCAGTGACAAACTCCGGGATCACTGAAAACATCATGCCACCAATAGAGAGAATTCGATCCCGAATTCCCCCTTCCTTCAATCCCGCGATCACACCGAAGAACAGTGCAAGGGGCATGACAATGACAAAGGCGATTCCGGCCAAAACCATGGAATTGCGCAGCCGTATGAAGAGGCTCTTGGCCACCGGACGTCCCGTTCGAAGCGAGAGACCAGGATCCCCTCGAATGAATCCCTTCTTGAGTGGTATGTATTCCACGGGGCCGCCGGTAGTCTCCATCCAGCCGGTACCCACGACGAAAGTCCAGATCTTCTTATCACTTCCCTTTTCTAACCTGACCACATGGTTCTGGGTGGCGACCCCCCAGAAACTGCTAACCCCGTCCTTGTCTTTCTGCCACCTTTCATTATTCGTATACTCAGTGGCGGTGCCGTCCGCGAACCGCACAATGGCAATCAGGTCTTCCCCCTGGAGCTTCCATCGGATAAGGGCACCGTCTTCCCTTACAGCCCACCACTCCTCAAAATCCTTTTCTGTGGTGATCCGTTTCAGTGGCAGACCCACCTTCCGCGATGCATGCCAGTCACTTCCTATGAGCCAGTATAGGTAACGAATGTAAACAGGCTTATCCAGGCCCATTTGGGCCAGAAAAGAGGCTTCCTGCTCGGGCGTGACAAAGGCGCCGAGAACATTCCGTGCCACATTGCCCGGTGAGGACTCGGTAATCAGAAAAACGGCCATTGATACGAGTACCATGGTGAGCAAGAGCAAAAAAACCCGCCGTACGATAAACTTTGCCATCGCTAATCTGTCTTTCTTAAATGGAGCTCCGGGCTAAAGAATGCCCAGAGCCCCAAAGGGAAGGTGGTCAATCTGTTTGATAGGCAAAGGCAGTAGACAACCTTATACCAAGTTTCGGCTATGCTTTTTTCTTAAGCCATACCTTGTTGTAGAGCATATAAAGGGTGGGATGACCTGTCGCATCCTGAACATTCTTTCTTGTCACCATCCAAACATTTCGCCACCAGGCAATGCCGATGGACCCTCGACTCATCTGGATGTCTTCCAACTTGCAAAAGATCTTGCGTCGTTCATCCACATCCAGCGTTCCGTTGGCCTTCTCCAGCAACTGGGAAAACTCCTTATCTACCCAGCGCGTCTCATTCCACGGTACTGGTTTGCCCTTATCATCCGCAATGTAAGCCAGGTTCAGTACCATGGTGCCCAGCGGACGGTGGGTCCAGGGCGTGATACCCAAATCCACTTCAGTCCACTTTTCCCAGTACTGGCTGGTGGGCATGGTCTGAATATTTATTCTCAATCCTGCCGGCGCGGCATCCTGTTTGAGGACCTCGGCATAGCGCACCACATCGGTCCAGCCACTGCCCACAGCCAGGTTTACGTCCAGGCCATTGGGGTAGCCAGCTTCCTTCAGGAGTTGCTTGGCTTGCTGCGGATCATATTTTGGGATGGGCTTTTGGCAGTATTCAGGATGCACGGGCGAAACATGGCAGTCCTGACCCTGGCGACCCTGACCCATATAGGCCAAAGCCAGAATTTTCTCCCTGTGCTGACAAAGTTTCAAGGCCATTCGCACCTTGTTGTCAGACCAGGGTTTCATATCCACCCGCATCCGGAGCAACCTGGTTTGCCCTGTGGTCGATGGCATGATGTTAATGTTAGTGTCATCTTTCAGGGCCTGGTAGACGTCTGTTCCACCCGCGTCTGAAAGATCGATCATGTCAATTTCCCCGGCCTTGATAGCAGCGATCTGGGGAGCCATCTCTCTTCCCATGTCAATGAACTCCATGGCGTCCATGTATGGAAGCGGCTGGCCGTCATCTCCCTTCTGCCAGTAGTCCTTACGCCGTTTGACTAAACAACGCTCGCCCTCACGGTAGACTTCTAATGTATAGGGCCCTGTCCCGTGGGGTCGCTTGATGAAATCTCCCTCAAATGTTTTGTGATTCAACACCAGGGCCGGGTAGTGGAACAAGTGCTCAGGCACGGCGATCTCTGGTTTTTTGAGATGGAGTTTCACCTGATACTTATCCGTTTTTTCAATGCCTGTGGGACTTAGATAGGCGCCAACCATACCAAGCAGCGAAGAGCCTACATCTTTGTTCAACCACTCGTTCATGGTAAAAACCACATCATCAGCGGTGAACTCATCCCCATTGTTGAATTTGATACCCTGGCGGAGGTTCAGGGTCCAGGTCTTAAGGTCCGCGCTGGCCTCCCAGTTTTTCAGAAGATAAGGATGCGTAATATTATTGCCGTCGGTATATGTGAGATACTCCGCCACCTGACGCAACTCATTGGAAGGTATGACCCAGGAGAACTGGGCCGGATGGGTGACTTTTTGGACAGCCCCGGAGATTCGGAGCGTCCCGCCGCGTTGGACCCGGGCTGCGAAGATGCGGCTGGGTCGGGGGAGCCCCACAATTGATGAGGCAACGCCCACTGACATGCCAAGAAGGCTCGCATATCGCAAAAACTCCCGTCGTGTTAATTTTCCTTTCTCAAACTGATCGATCAATTCTGGAACATATGGATGTTTTTTTTTGCTATCTCCCATGATATCCTCCTTTTTATAATAATTGACTGAACGTTTCCTTACTGACCCCAACCAGTTAATTAAAACCAACCGTAAAAGCCCACCGACCTTGTCTCTGGATCAGTATTCCTGACCTTTGAACCCTCTTACGACTGATTTCAGCAGGGCAGCTGGGATCCCTTGGTTGCCCATTTTAAAAGTAAACATAGAGCAAATATTGCCAATTTGTTGCACAACAATCCCCTTCATGAAATATCAGTCTTAAATATATTCTTTATTTAAGCAAGGGAAAAAAGTTAAGGAAAAAAGAAATAATGCCTATCCGGTTATTGCCCAAAACGCACTTTTGTGGAGCATGGCCCGTAGGCTTGGCGCGAGAATGAGTTTGTATGGGTACATATGTGGAATGGAAAGGGCTGGATTCATTGGG
>JAIWFS010000007.1:0-12275 GCA_048631505.1 archaeon
GTGAATGCCGTCGATGCTCGGTCTTTTGCCCTTATGGGATAGATACCGCAGAGATCACCATTATGGGCAGGGAGATCATGAACGAGCTCGGCATGAATATCGCCTGGGTACAGGAGTCGGTCTCAAAATGCATCCATACCGGAAATCACCTCGGTCTCCAGCCCCAGGCATATAAAGAGTGTATCGATGCCATGCTGTATGATATTGAAGATAATGTGGGCATCACATTCGAACCTACTTTCAATAGAAAAGGTGCGGAGATACTCTTTGTCACCCCATCAGGTGATGTGTTTGCCGATCCGGGTATATTCACACTTGCGGGTTATTTGATGCTCTTTGAACATCTCGGCCTTGATTACACATGGAGTACCTATGCGTCCGAGGGCGGGGATTTTGGTTACTTTACCGCTAATGAAATGGCAAAACGTATGAACGGCAAGATATACGCTGAGGCCAAACGCTTAGGGGTCAAGTGGATCCTGGGCGGTGAATGCGGCCATATGTGGCGGGTCCTGAACCAGTATATGACCACATGGCACGGTCCCATAGACTTTCTTGAGGAGCCGGTCTCTCCCATTACAGGGACAAAGTTTGAGAACGCCAAGGCCCATAAGATGGTCCATCTCATGGAGTTTACCGCAGACCTGATCAAGCACAACAAGCTCAAGCTGGACCCGAGCCGTAACGATAACCTCAGGGTTACGTATCACGACTCCTGCAATCCTGCCAGGGGTCTGGGATTGCTTGAAGAGCCTCGCTACGTCATCAAGAATGTCTGCAACCACTTCTATGAAATGCCTGAGAATACCATCAGGGAGCAGACTTACTGCTGTGGGAGCGGGTCTGGTCTGAATGCCTCGGAGAATATGGAGCTTCGGCTGAGGGGCGGCCTTCCAAGGCAGAATGCCCTCAGGTACGTCGCGGACAAGTATGGTGTAAACATGCTTGCCTGCATCTGTGCCATTGACAGGGCGTCTTTCCCTGATGTGAACCGATATTGGAATCCGGATGTCGGGTGCTGCGGAATTACTGAGCTGGTGGCCAATGCCCTGATCATGGAAGGAGAAGGGGAGAGGACACATAATTTGCGCGGGGAAGAGATCGCCACGTGGGAACCACTTCCATAGTCAATGTTCAGGGAAGAGACAATAGTATTACGCGAGGAAGAGATCCCGGGTAAGGAGGAACAAGAGGATGTATGACGCTTGGAAGATCTTAGTAGGGCTTGCTATCTTTTTGGGCCTGTTTACTTTCGCATTCTGGATGAATGCGGGCAAGGCCGCTCCTATACCTGAGCCGAAGATCGACACGCCGGAAATCAAGAAAATGGCCGAGGCCGAAAGGAAGTGTGTGGAGGACAAGCAATTCATGCGCACCACACACATGCAGCTAATTAATGACTGGCGTGATGAGGCCCTCAGGGAGAATAACAGGGAGTATATCAACGAGAAGGGAGTAAAGTACGTTATCAGCCTTCAGAATACGTGCATGAAGTGCCATTCCAACAAGAAGGAGTTCTGCGATAAGTGCCATGACTATACCGGCGTCGCGCCTTACTGCTGGGATTGCCACATAATACCGCCGGAAGAACCAAAAGAAGAGCCAAAAGGGAACGAGTCATGAGCATGGATAGAAGACAATTCATAAAGATAGCCGGGATGTCTACCCTATTCGGCCTGGCTGGCAAGGGTGCGTTTGAATTTCTCCGCCCCGGCGCACTTGAGGCCTCGGAGCACGGACACGGTGTGGAATATGTTCCTGAAGAGCCGGCAGAGAAGGCTATACGCTGGGGAATGACCATTGACGTAGAGAAATGTGCAGAACCCGGGGTTGTTGATAAGTGTATAAAGGCCTGTCACTCTACGCACAACGTGCCTGATTTCGGGGATTCGAAGAACCAGGTGAAGTGGCTGTGGCAGGACGACTATGAGCACACCTTTACAGCGACTTACAACGATTATATGGACGATCATGTGAAGAAGTTGCCGTTCCTGTGTTTTTGCAACCACTGTGATGAGCCGCCCTGTGTAAGGGTGTGTCCCACCAAGGCCACATTCAGGAGACCTGATGGGGTCGTGGCCATGGATTATCACCGATGTATCGGGTGTCGCTTCTGCATGGCCGGATGTCCGTATGGCTCTCGCAGTTTTAACTGGTTTGATCCCAGGGATGCGCTTAACGAGAAGGAATACAATATGGAATTCCCCACCCGGATGAAGGGTGTGGTGGAAAAATGCAATTTCTGTGTGGAAAGGATTGCACAGGATAAGTTGCCTGCATGTGTTGAGGCTGCGCCAGAGGCCCTGGCCTTTGGGGACCTGGCAGACCCTGATTCCAACGTGCGGCAAATCCTGCGCAAGCGTAGTTCCATGAGGCGTAAGTTAGAGCTCGGCACAAAGCCGTCAGTCTTTTACTTAGTGTGAGGATGCCATGATAGAAAAGGCTTTAAAGGGTGAACCTAGATACTATATGTGGATAGTTTTTCTGCTGGGCATTATTGGTGTCGGCATGGGGTGTTGGTTTTACCAGCTTTATAAAGGCTTGGGAATTACCGGAATGGGCAGGGACATCTCCTGGGGTGTTTATATTGCACAGTTCACATACCTGGTCGGAGTGGCCGCATCCGCTGTGATGATAGTCATACCGCTGTATCTTCACGACTATAAGAAATATGGAAAGATTGTCGTCTTTGGTGAGTTTCTTGCCATTGCAGCAGTAACCATGTGTATGCTCTTTATTGTGGTGGATGTAGGACAGCCGCAGAGGATGCTTAATGTGCTGTTGCATCCCACGCCCAACTCCATACTTTTCTACGACATGATCGTGCTGTGCGGGTATCTTGTGATCAATATAATAGTCGGGTATAATTGCCTGTTGTCCGACGCGAGAAAGATGCCGCATCCGGGGTGGGTGAAGCCCTTTATATATCTTTCCATACCTTGGGCAGTCAGTATTCACACAGTGACAGCGTTTCTGTACGCCGGCCTTCCGGGAAGGCATTTGTGGTTGACAGCCGTAATGGCTCCCAGATTTCTTGCATCGGCCTTTGCATCCGGTCCGGCATTGCTGATACTGGTACTCCTTATAATAAGCAGGGTCAGCAAGTTCGATCCGGGAAGAGATGCCTTGCAGACAATTGCCAAAACCATATGTTACGCCATGATCATAAACCTGTTCCTGGTGGGCATGGAGATATTTACAGCCTTTTACAGCAATATTCCAGGGCATATGCATCCGCTGCAATACCTGTTTGTTGGTCTGCACGGTCACGGCAAGATTGTTGCCTGGATGTGGACAGCGGCTCCATTTGCCTTTATTGGAGTCCTTCTGTTGCTGATCCCTTCCGCCCGAAAGCACCATGGTATCCTGGCCTTTGCCTGCGCGTCCATATTTCTGGCCTGCTGGATCGATAAGGGTGTGGCACTTGTAATTGGTGGATTCATACCAAATCCATTTCACAGGATTGTAGAGTACTCGGCCACCTTCCCGGAGATATCCATTACACTGGCCATTTGGGCGATCGGAGCATTGATACTTACAGTGCTTCACAAGGTTGCAATTACGGTCAGAGAGGAAGAGGCCTCAACATAAGATAAAGCCTCATAAAACAGCATTAAAAGCCCGCCGGATATGGCGGGCTTTTTATTTATCCGGATACCTAAACTAATGGTTATCAAATATTTATTCTCTGCACCAAAAGGGGATATCCCTGTTGGTGCTGACGATCTTCAGCGGCCTTTCTTGATCAGTCCTGGAGAAAGGCATCCTTTCCTGACCCTGGGTAACTATTTCGAGGCAATTAAAGACTTTATTCTCATGGATCATGGGAGACCTTTGACCACAGTCCTTCGTGAGCAGTTAAGGAGTGATATTGGCCCTGACAGTATCCATGAAATACTGATTCGCACTGAAAAGCATGGAGCGCTGTACCATTTGGCAAGTGTAGAGGTATTCTGCGCAGGGCGGTCAATGAAGATGTGCGTCAGCACCGCTGTCTCTGAAAATGGTAAGGCCTGGCTGAAGCATGAATTGGGTCTGCTAAAATTCCTTAATTCAACATTCGCCCTTCCCTATCTGCCAGTGCCGTACTTTGAGGGAGATGTCAAGGTTCGGTCCGATTATGGGAATGAATCCCTGTCCATGTTTTTAACAGAATGGTTTGAAAACTATCACGAATGGCATCTTTCAATGGATGAAAAAGGCGAAAAACAAGGGATTTGCGTCTGGGATCTGAAAAACGGGCACTGGTTTGCATCGAATAAGGAGGCGTTTGAAATTTTCAGACAGGCCTCGAAGATCCTCACCCTTTATTATGATACCCGCGACTTTAACCAGATCTATCCCTGGCATCATGCGGCCGGTGATTTCATAGTCAGGAGCAAGGATGGAATCATTGATGTCAAACTCACGACAGCCAGGAAATATGAGCCAATCATGTTATTTTCATCAAAGGATACCATCGATCCAGTGGTGGCATTGACATATTTTTTCTTGAACCTGTCAATCAGAATGCGGCTGGATAGATTGGATGGCGTGGGTGTCAGGGCCTGGGCCGGTGGTTTCTCAGTGGATGCTTTAATACAAGGGTTTTTCGAGGGCCTTCGGATCATGGAGGCCGAGGGCAGATATGGCCTAGGTCAAGTCAGGGACTTGCTTTCTTTGTTTAAAGGCTTTGACCAGGAAGAGCTTGCAGGGATTTTTTATCCGTTGTTGGACATGTACGCAAAAGAAGATCCAGGGGATTTTTCAGTAATACAGGCAAACATGGGAAGTCACACGAAAGAGCTATACGAGGCTATCCAGGGCTTTTCTTTAAGAGACGATCAAATGAACAAATGAACATCGAACATCGAACATCGAACGTCCAACGTCGAATAAAAAACAAAGACCAAACTACCGAACATTCAATGGCTATTTCTGTTACTTTTCAGCCGTTTCCCCCATTCAACATTCGATGTTCGATGTTCGACGTTCATCTTTCAAACATCGAGGATGCTTTGATGGCAAAAGTATGTTATAATTAAAAATTTATGTCAGATCAAACTATAGTGTATTCAAATATAAGGAGGCGTTTATGACCCGTCCGGAGCGAGATGGTTCCACCCGGCGGAACCAATTGATTAAAGACCTTGAAAAAGAGATGGAGAATAATCGGAAGTCCGTCATTGCGGCCCTCAGGCTCGGAATGGTTTACCATAATGCAGAGAGACTGGAGGATGCAGAAATCGTCTTTAATTATGGCCTGAAATTAGATCCATTGTCTTTTGAGATACGGCTCAACTTAAGTACACTCTATTTCCAGATGGGTAGACTTGATGACGGCATAAACGAGAGCAAAGAGGCACTCAAGATTCGCCCCGAGTCTACTGAGGCCATGGCTAATATAGGTGCAGCCTACATTCATATGCAGAGATGGAAGGATGCAGCGGAATATTTCAATAAGGCCCTTGAGATCAAACCGGAAATGATTACTGCCCTGGCGAATCTCGTCACTGTCAACGTGGAGCTCGATGATTTGGACAGCGCCATTGCAGCCGGGGAAAAAGCCGTCAGTCTGGCCCCTAAATTTGGGGTTGCCCACAATAACCTCGCTGTTGCCTATCACTACCACGGGGATTACGACCTTGCCCTTGATCACCTTGAGAAGGCCAGAAAGATCGGATATGCGGTTTCCCCTCAGTTTGAGGAGATGGTCTCTGCAAAGGCGGGATCTCAGACAGAGGGAGGCTAAGGATTAATCCATGGCAAGAGGAATAATTGTTTATAAGCCCCGCTGTCCATTCTGTGACAGTTTCATAGATCGTCCAAAGGAAGTGGAGCCAAGGAGACTCGGTGACTTTGACTACGGTGCATGCGAGTGCGGAGGAATATATGTCCACGATATAACAGGGCACAATCTTGGTGCAGCCTGGGTTGAGGCACTTGGCTTTGCCTGCAATGACGACTGGGACCTGGCGTGGAGTCTTGCACCGGGAGAGGACTATGAGGACGGTCTTTTAGAAAATTACGATATTGAGTCTCACCTTGTTCACCCCACCGGACGGACAAAGGACGAGAAAACAGTAAAGGCCGCGCTTGTCTTTATTCGAATGGCAAAAGACGTCCGTGAGGTCACACATGAGGGTGTCAGAGAGAGGCTGGAATTGCTCTCAGAGCCCCGGATTTCTGCTGAAGAAAGAGATAAGGCCTATATTGAAAGGAGATCACGCCGGTACTCCAAACAGCAGGTCCAGGCCCTTGTACAGGCTGGAGAGGTTGAAAAAATCAGGGCAATGGCCCTTGAAGATCCTTTGGTTTTAAGAAAGATTCAACGCCTCCTGTATTCAACCGATGAGATGTTGATGTGGAGGGCAATTACTACATTGGGTGCAGTTGCAGGGGCACTGGCCACAGACAGGCCGACCCTTGTGGGCGATCTGGTCAGGAGGCTTCTTCTGGCCAGCGGCGACTCGGCAGCCACGAACTGGGGATCCATAGAGACAATCGGCGAGATTATACGTGCCCAGCCTAAGATATACGGCTCATTCGCGCGGCATATAATCGGATTCGTAAATGATCCGCCCTCTTGCCCTGCAGTACTCTGGGCTATTGGCCGTATTGGTGAATTACACCCGCAGGTCGTGAGGTCCAGCTCATTTTTTGCCCTCTTTGGCCTGTTGACGAATCCTGAGCCGAAGATACGGGGCCTTGCAGTGTGGGCATTTGGTCGCATGAAGGCCCAGGAACCGCTGAAGGCCATACAGGGAATGATGGACGATACTGAGGAACTCACTCTCTTTAATGGAAATTCCATCATATACAAAACCGTAGGCGAACTGGCTAGCGAGGCGGTTGAGCGTATTGAGGGCCGATCAGCTATTGACTGAGAGGGGGACGAGATGGATCAACAAACGACTTCGAGTGTATCAGAAGAGAAAGATAAAGAAATTTCCAGAGCAGCGGTCCTGTACCGGGAGGCAAAAATTATGAGTGTCCAGGGGAGGTCCCTGGACGCCCTTGAGAAATTTGAGGAGGCCCTTGAAATTTTTGAAGCCGCTGACGGAAAAGACGTGGAGGTTGCAAACATCTGTGAGCAGATAGGAGATCTCCGTACAATGCGGGGAAATTTCAAGGGGGCCATACCTGCCTATCAGAGGGGACTGGCAATATGTGAGAAGAAAAACGACCCAGTAAGTACTGTTTTGCTGGTAGAGAAAATCATTGATCTCTACAGACAGTTAGGGGATCTGGATAAGGCCCTTCCATACTATTTTCGAGCACTAGAGCTGGTGGAAAAGCTCGAGGATATCGGCAAGGTCGGGCTATATCTTACAGGAATAGGTGATATTTACCAAAAGAGGAATGAACTGGATAAGGCCCTGGACGCATTTAAGACAGCCCGCAATATATATCAAGGCACGGCGTACAGGGAGAGGACGGAGATACTTGAAAAGGGCATAAGTGCCATTGAGGAGGCCATGTCGGCGGAGGCTTCTAAGTGATTTATTCAGTAGTACCAAGGAGCACGGCAGCTACGGGCCAACGCCTCCTGCCGAGATCCTCACCCTTCAATGCTGCGGAGAGTTCGTAGAGCCTCTTTTGAAGAGGGGCCAGGTTAAGGGTAGGATAGGTTTTTCCATGCTCAAAGCCGGAGAGTCCGCATACATGGCTTTTATTACCGATCACTGTGGGAATCCCATAGGTGCGGCAGTTAATGGGCCGGGTCTTATAACAGAGGCACTCTCCGCTGTCAGTCAACAAGGGACACCTTATACGGGCAACAGAGAGGTCGGCCTTGGCGGTGATTAACTGGTCCCAGGACTTGATGGCCTTTTTTGCAATGTTCAGGGCAGCGCGTCTCTGCTTTCTATCAAGGGAATCAAAATGCCGGCGAATGTACAGTGCTTCTATTAACGAAACGTCAAATACCGCATAGCAGCAATCAGTACAGCCTTTTTTGCACCGCACTTCCTTGCTATAGCGTTTCTGTACATCCGCTACTGCCATGTCAGCAGATTCGTATAGATTTTCAAGGTCTTTAAACATTGACTAATAATATGCTTTTTGCGACTATCTACTGTTACCCGGACTTATTGAGAAGTTACGATTCTCTGCTTAAAACGGCTGACTTTTCCTTCAGTCTTCAGCCTTTTACCTAAACACCTGAAATATAACACAGGAAATAAACATACCATGGAATCCGACAAAAAAATAGAGTCCTGCATACGATGCGGCACATGCTGCGAAAAGGGCGGCCCTACCCTCCACTCCGAGGACAGGATCTTTCTCCAAAAGGGCACTCTAAGGCCAATACACCTCTTTACTCTGAGGGCCGGAGAGCTGGCATATCATCCCCTCGAGGAGAGGCTCATAGAACTCTCGGATGAGATGATCAAGATAAAAAGCACGGATGGATCAAGTGCTTGCACATTCTACGATGCAGATCAGCAGGCCTGCGCCATTTATGAAAGCCGTCCCCTGGAATGCAGGGCCCTCAAGTGTTGGGACACAGCAGAAGTTGAAGGGCTCTTCATGCAAGACCTTCTGTCCCGTCTTGATCTCTGCCCAAAAGGCTCTGCCGTTGCAGACCTGATCTCAGCCTATGAGAGGAGTTTTCCTCCTGGACGAATTTATAGCCTCCTCAGTGAAGCAGGTTCACAAGAAGGAACTCAGCAGAGCAGCCCTGAAATCGAACAGATGGTTTCAACCGATGAGGCCTTTCGCCAAAAGGTAGTTGAGGCGCTGGGGCTTAAAGAGGACGAACTTGAGTTCTTCTTCGGACGGCCAGTCAAGTCCCTCATTGCAGGTATTCATACCCTGATGGATCACAAATTGGAAAATTCATGATTTTGTAAACGAATAACCAATAACAAAAAGGCCTCCCATAACATAGGAGGCCTTTTATCTTAACTGAGGACAGCAAAGCGGGCCTTATTTAATTTATGGCCCCCTTGCTGTTTTATGTCTCTCTATCTATCTACTCTTCTTTTTCTTCGTGGAATGTGGCTGCCTCCTTCGCGCTGGCGCCCTTTAGGCTGTAAAGAGTAGTGCTCCCCGAAGACCAGTACTCGACCTTTTCTTCCTGGACCAGTGCGCTAGCCGCTTTTTTTATCTCGCGCAACTTCGCACTCTCATCTGCCTTGCACAAGTCTTTAAAATACATCTTTGGCTTGAATTTTGATTTTTTGGTCATATAATCCAAGACCTTCTGTTTTAGTTCTTCTATGTCTGCTGCCATAATATTTTCCTCATTAATACCCTGCTTCCTTCATCAGTTTGTCAGTATGAGAGCTCCACTTAAACTGCGTGGTTGTATGATATGTATCATATGCAAGACGGTAGTCGTCAATAGACTTCTCCGTGAAGGGTATTTGACACTGCTCAAAGAAGCGCTCCCAACCGACCCTTGCTGCCCAATCACCGAGGCGCTCATACTTGTTAGCGCCTTTCTCGTAGGCCTCAACAATGTTTCTGACAATCTTGCACACACTCTCAAAACGCGGCAACTCATTGGGAATAAAAGGAACAATCAATTTTGAGAACGTGGGTACAGTAATGCGGTTGGAGATCTTTCCGCCGGCCAGGATGGCGACGCCATCGCCCTCTTCATCAGCCAAAGGCATGGCCGGGCACATGGTGTAGCAGTTACCGCAGAACATGCACCTTGGCTCATTCACGATGACCGACTTGACTTCCTTGCCGTCCGGGAGAGTTACCTTGGCAGGCTTGATGGCCAATGTGGGGCATGCAGCTATGGCAAGAGGGATCTCGCAGACACCGGTGATGCGGTCGTGCTCGACAAAAGGAGGCTTTCTGTGAATGCCCAGTAGAGCTATATCCGAGCAGTGGACCGCGCCGCACATGTTGAGGCAGCAGGCCATGGAAATGCGCAGCTTGGCCGGCAGCTTATGGCTGTTCCAGTACTCAAACATGTCATCCATCACGGCCTTTACCATACCGGATGCATCTGTAGCCGGGGTATGACAGTGTATCCAGCCCTGGGTGTGGACGATATTGGTTATTCCTGCACCCGTGCCTCCAATAGGGAGCTTGTATGATCCACCGGGATGCTTGAAATTATTAAGGAATTCCATCAGGTCCTTTAGGGTCCCTTCGTCCGTGACGTGGAACTCAAGGTTGTTCCGGGTGGTCCAGCGGCATATGCCTTCGCAGAACTTGTCTGCAATATCCCCGATTTCACGGAGCAGGTTGGTGGTGATCAACCGTGGAGTGGCACAGCGTACCACCCACATCAAATCACCGGTCTCACTGGTATATTTCATCACACCGGACTGGACGAACTCGTGAGTGAGCCACTTGCCGTAGTTCTTTTTGATCACCTCAGGGAAGAACTGCTCATAGTGAGGTGGACCCTGGTCTGTAAGGCGGCCTGCCATTGGTTTTTTGGGATTGTATTCCCTGTCGGCAAGCGTCGGATCATAGGGTGTGTCCAGCTTTTCTTGTATATTGTAGCCCGGATCATCTTTATACATTGAAGTATCTATCATTATCTTTACCTCCTTTTAAACTTGATTAAGCAAGGTGCCTTGCGCGGAAAGCTGCCAGATCACGTGTCCATCCACCTGGAACCTCTTCCTCTTTCCAGAAAGGATACGGGTTGGACCGGGGTTCCCTTACGTGTTGTGGAATAGGTTCGCGCCCGAGTATATCGATAATATAATGTGCAAGGCCCTGACGCTGGATAAGCTCGCCAAGTCTCTCCCTGTTTTTGCCTTCTTCCATCCACCAATCCCACATCAGATCGACAAAGTCCTTGAATTCTTCATAGGGGTGTTCCATCTTAATAAATGGGATGATTAAGGTGGACATCTGGGCACCTTCAAGGATCGGTGCCTTTGCCCCGTTCAGGATCGTGGCGCCACAATCCACACCGGGACGCAGGGCACTGGGCATGACATTAATGCAGTGCATGCAGCGGGTACACTCGCGGTCGTCAATCTTGAGCTCGTTTCCGTCCATATACATACATCCGCTGGGACAGAGATCAATGACCTCTTTCTGGATGTCGAATGCGCCCCAGTCACGGTCTGAGAAGGCGCCGGCATTGGGTGCTATCTCCCCGCCTATATAGGCCTGAACTGCTTTCTGGTCTATACGGATATTGTCTTTCCATGTTCCGATAATAGAGGTACATGAACGGGCAATTGCCGCCACGCAGTCATTTGGACAGCCGGAGATCTTGAACTTGAACTTGTAAGGAAATGCCGGACGATGGAGTTCGTCCTGATAAGTCATGGTCAGGTCGTAGCAGATGGCCTGTGTATCCAGGCAGGACCATTCACAGCGGGCCTTGCCCATGCAGCATGCAGGCGTCCTGAGGTTGGATCCGGATCCACCCAGGTCCATGTCGAACTGGTGGCTCAGGTCGTAAAAAGTGGGCTCCAGTTGTTCGGTTGAGGTCCCGATAAGGATTATGTCGCCTGTTGAGCCGTGGAAGTTGGTTACGCCGCTTCCGCGGTGATCCCACATATCACACATCTTGCGCAGGAACTTGGAATTATAAAACTTGCTGGACGGCTGATTGACACGGAGGGTGTGAAAATGGGCGATGGTAGGGAACTCTGCAGGGGCATCCGAGTAACGCCCGATAACCCCGCCACCATATCCAAAGACACCTACAATACCACCATGTTTCCAGTGTGTCTCCTTGTGCACATAAGAGAGCTCCAACTGCCCAAGAAGATCGTAGCAGCACTGGACGCCGCTCTCAGCCCTCGTCTCCAGGTCGTCAACAAAACTCGGAAATGGCCCCTTTTTCAGCTCATCGAGCAAAGGAGTATCATGTTTTTTAAGATCTGCCATTTAATTCTCCCTCCTTAATAGAATGTTTTTAACATCAATTTCAGTTAAGGAATATAGACTAACATATCCCTTTTTGGCACTCAAGACAGTACCAACACAAAAAAATGAATCATCATTCGGCAAATTACAAAAAAATTCTACAACTGCTGATCTGTATAATATCTTTTTACTTCATTTGTCAACCCCAAAATATCAGTTAAGATTCAGGCATTTCTTTCTTTATTTCCTTGGGTTTTATCTGTAAACAGGGAATTCTCTCCATTAATAAATTGATGATTTTGTAAAAATACGACAAAACAGAAATCATATACAAGATTTAGTGTAATGCTATTGCTAAGATACCAACATGCTGTATGTAAAATCGGTAAGCGTTCACAGGGCACCGCATCTGCTTTGTTGTCGGGCACTTGAAGTACAGGGAGTACGTCTGCGTACCCTCCGCCTCGCATCTGCAGCACCCTGTGAACGCTTAC
>JAIWFS010000008.1:0-12242 GCA_048631505.1 archaeon
GAAAGGGCTTAAGACTCTGATTGATTCTCTTGAGCGGCTTGAAGGCATCAAGCTCATTTTGGTCGGTGACATTCTCAAAGAAGAACTGCCTGATCATATAAAAAACAGGGTAAAATGCCTGGGATACCTCTCAAACCCGGAGGCCAGAGCCGTGTTAAAAGAGGCCCAAATAACAATACTTCCAAATTCGGCAGATACTGTTTTTAGTCGGTCTTATACCTTTCCATTAAAACTTCTCGAATACATGGCTGCCAAAACTGCCATTGTCGCCTCAGATCTTCCCAGTATTCGTGAAATTGTTACTGAGGATGAAGTCCTTTTCTTTGAGCCTGATGACGCAGTTTCGCTAGCAAACGCAATCGACAAGCTGTCAAAAGATTCAAAATTGAGGCACAAATTGGCCTTGTCCGCATGGCGAAAAGCAGAGCGTTACTCTTGGGAAGCCAGAGCAGAAAAAATCAAGGTTTTTATCAAATCACTTACATAAAAGTGTCAACTCGACTTCCATTACCTCCTAACCCGGACAAGCCGGAACCAAACAGGTTTGAAGATAAAAAAATTGATCACGAAAGTACGAAAATACGAAGACACGAAAGCCTGAATGTGGTTTTATTTCGTGCTTTCAATCTTTCGTGTTTTCGTGATTGTGTTTCAGAATTTTCTGCCAGAAAAAATGCGAATTTTAGAACTAAGAAACTAAATCCTGAATGCAGAATTTAGTAAAGATTCAAAGACTGCTGACATGAGAGATATTGCATGAATACACTTTATATACTTGATGCCCCGGACCGGGATATACATTTACATCATTATGTGCTGGAAGGACTTAAACAGAGAGGCTTTTCACCGATAGTTGTATATTTTACAGGGAGTGTAGCTTCTTCAAAACTGGCACAGCAGGGACACAGGACTGTCAGCCTCAATCTCAGTACCCGGGGGTACAAGACATTCAATCTCGGACCTATTTTTCGGTTAAATAAACTTGTTCGGAAAACCGGCGCTTCTCTCCTGCATGTCCAGCGCCACCGTGCCCTTATCTATGCGGGACTTTCCTGTAAGTTTACTGGAAAACCGCTTATTTATACCATCAGCTCTACCCAGCTTATAAGGAATGCCAAGAGGCGTTTTGCCTTCAGGATAATTTCACCCAATCTGACCCGGATGATAGCGGCAAGCCAGGGAGCTAAGGAAGATTACCTGAACAGAACGGCTTATCCTGCTGAAAAAATAGAAGTTGTATCCAACGGAATTGATATCGAGCCTTACCAGATAAATGTGGATAGACACGAGGTGAGGAAAAAGTTCGGATTGCCTGTAAAGGGCTTTATTTTTGGCATGGCCGCAAGGTTTAAAAAGGCAAAAGACCAGCCTGGGCTGATCAGGGCATTTGCAAAGGCACTTCCTGAATTAAACAACAGCTTTCTGGCACTGGCCGGCGATGGTCCCAGAGAGAAGATGATAAAAGAAATCATACATGAGCTGTCTATCGAGAAGAGAGTTATTCTTACTGGTAGAATAGATCCATCCCACATACCATGCTTTTTAAAATCACTTGATGTTTTTGTGCATCCTTCTTTCAGAGAGGGCATGCCTGCATCGGTACTTGAGGCCATGGCAGCAGGCCTTCCGGTTATTGCAACGGATGCTGAAGGGGTGACTGATATCTTTGATTCAGACAAAGACTTTGGACGAATGATTTTGCGAGGAGACACAGACGGCTTTGCCAATGCAATGATGGAATTATACGGTTTATCTGAAGAACAGCGTGAGCTGATGGGCAGACATAGTATGGAGCGTTTGAAAGAAGGTGGTTTTACAAGGGAACAGATGGCTGCAGGGACAGTAGAGGTCTACAAGAATATTTTAGCAGAAGATACACGCCGTTGAGTCCTATCAAAAGTCCTGATACGCATTTATTAACTGGATCCAGAATACTGGACCAATATGGCGATGAGATCTTCTATATGCTTCTGCCATGTAAACTTTTGAGCTACACGACATGCCTTTTCACCTAATAGTCTTCTCTCTTGCTTGGAAAGCGCCGTAAATGCCTCAATGGTGCTACCTATGGCCTCCGCCTCAGGTCTCTCAATTACTAACCAGGGGGCTACAATTCCTACCACCTCCCCTGCCCCGTTGTGTCCAGTAGTAAGAGCAGGGGTCCCGCAGGCCATGGCCTCAAGAGTCGTGTTGGCGAAAGGGTCATACTGTGTAGGGAGTACAAAGAGGTCTGCCAGGGCATATACTCGTTCCATATCTTTCACATATCCCAGCCACTTGACATTTTGACCCAGGCCCATCCCTTCTATTCTTTTTTTCAGGTCCCTGTTCCCCATCGACCCTGCCACCAGCAATATAAAAGGCTGTTCTCTGAACTGGGCAAGAGCGGACAAAAGTTGGCTCAAACCCTTACGGCGCAGATCAGAGCCCGCAAAAACAAAGACTGTGGCATCATCTGAAATGCCCATTGTTTTTTTTGCTAAAACCCGATCCTTTTGAGTCATCGGGCGAAACCGCTTAAGATCTACTCCATTGTAAATAACCGTGACTTTCTCAGCACCTCTGCTGTAGTAATGTTGCACCTGGTTTTTTACTAACTGTGAATTAGTTATGATGGCCTTGGCCTCCTTGATGGCCTTGGCCTCCATCCAGAGAAGCAGCCTGTGTCTGGGCCTTAGGCGTCTGAACTTAGTACTTTTCTGATAACCCAGGTCCAGCCATGCGGCATGCAACGGATCTGATATTCTAAGGACGTCTACCGGGGCCACTCTTGAAAGGCCATAGCTTACTTCAAAATCGCCTGCTTTAAGGACTTGGCCGGCATTCAAAAAAAAACTCAAATTCTTAAGAATGCTCCCCCTTCCCCACACAGGGGCCCTGGAGAACGGCAAGTCCGGCAAAAGAGACTTGTCCGCCACTACTGTCACGTTGTGGCCCATCTCCGTCAACCAGGTACACACGTTAGCACAGTAAGCTTCCGCACCTCCAAGCCCCAGTCCGCACTCTCTCCGCACTACAGCTATTCTCAACGTTCCATCCTAATTTATCAACGGTCAGTAAGAACCGCATCTATTTCATGGGAACCGTTCATACTCCTTGGCGGGTGGTGAACAATTACTACCAGATGGTTTTGACATGTGGATAACTTAGTATTTTGTTGTCAGCAGTCAAAAGAACAAGATCGTGAATTCTTGCTGTTGCAGTAATAATTCGATCAACCGGGTCCGAATGGAAAGAGTCAGGCAGGGAATAGGCTTCTTGAATTACGGTTAAATCAATATCCTTAATTTGCCATCCGTTCAGTTCGAGATAACAATTGAACCACAATTTCCAGTGTTGATCCAATTCAATTCGGCCACGTTCTGAAAGACATGCTATTTCAGCGCAGCTTATTGGAGAGACGAATATTGCAGAATCCTCTCGTTCAAGAACATCTGTTGCCTTGGCGGAAAGGGAGGATGGATCGGAAACCGCCCAGATAATACAGCATGTATCCAGCAATAATTTCACTATTCCCTTTTCAGCATATGCCAGTCATCAAAAGAAAAAGCAGGTTCTGTCAGATCCGTTTTTATTGTTACGCTATTCAGTCCGGAGCCAAGTCTAGTCTTATTCGGCGCACTTTCTTTTCGTGACGGGATAATTCTGGCAACAGGGACATTGCGTTTGCATAACTCGATTTCCTCCCCCTGTTCAACCAGGGCCATGTATCTGCTCAGGTGATCTTTAAATTCCGCAATATTGGCAATCTTCATGGACTAATTATAGGCCTGCTACTTGGCCAAGTCAATCATTTTCAATGGTTCAGGGTTCAGGGTTCAGAGGTTCAGGGTTACCTTTGAACGGTTACTATATGGCTTTCTTCTCATTATTACTGGCCCAAGTCTGATACAGCTCCTGGTAGATGGCACTGCTCCCTATTAATTCTTCATGGGTCCCGCGGTCTACTATGCGACCATGGTCGATAACAATGACCTGGTCTGCATGGATAATGGTAGAGAGCCTGTGGGCAATCACTATGGTTGTCCTGCCTTTCATTACCTCATCAAGGGCCTTCCGGATCGCCTTTTCAGAGATGCTGTCAAGGGCGCTTGTGGCTTCATCCAATATAAGCAAAGGAGGATTCCTGAAGACCGCTCTGGCCAGGGCTATCCTCTGGCGCTGCCCTCCGGATAGATTAAGCCCCCTCTCTTCCAACATTGTATCATAGCCCTGAGGAAGTGCGACAATGAAGTCGTGGGCCTGGGCAACCTTTGCCGCTTTCTCCACCTCCTTTATAGTGGCTTCCCCAGGCCGGCTTGCCGCAATATTTTCAAAGATTGTATCGCTGAACAGGACAACGTCCTGGGTGACTACGGCCATCTGGTGTCTCAAGTCCGTGAGGGATATCTTGCGGAGATCTATCCCGTCCCAAAGTATCGTTCCGGAAGTGGGATTGTAGAACCTTGGGATCAGGTCCACCAGGGTACTTTTACCCGCCCCGCTGGGTCCGACAATGGCAAAGATCTTCCCGGCAGGTATGGTGATATCTATTTCCTGTAAAACCTGCGCATCTGTCCCAGGATAGGAAAAAGAGGCCTTTTCATACCTGATTTCCCTGCTTAATCCCTCAAGTACCTGCCCCTGGCTTTCCTCCTGTTGCTGGTCAAGGAAATGGTCCACCCTTTCGAGTACACCAAGGGTTTCCTGGAGTTGGGTGTAGGCCCCACCTAGTTTTTTAAGGGGAGTAAAGGCCATAACTATAGCCGCAAGGATGGAGAAAAAATCCCCGGGGGTTATCTCTCCACTAGCCACAAGGCTGCCGCCAAAGCCCAGAATTGCCGCAACAGCAAGACCAGAGAGGATCTCTATCAGAAACTTTGTCCCTTCTTTGAGGCGTGTGACCTTTGCCATCTGGCGATAGGTAGTCTGATTTTCTTTTACAAATTGGCCGTCCTTGACTTTCGCCATGCCGAATATCTTTACGACCCTGAGGCCTTGAAGGGCCTCGCTCACCCGGTGCGTCAAAATAGCCAGATACCTCTGGACCCTCTTCCGGCGCATTCGTACCAATCTGGAGAGGAAACGGGTCCCCAAAGCAATAAAGGGAAGGAGAATAAAGCTCAGCAGGGCCAAGTCCCACCGCCGGTAAAGGGCCACTCCCATGAGGACGATCACAGTTGGTATCTGAAGCAGGAATGCCCTCAGGCTCTGTGACAGGATACTGCTCAGCGCCCCCACGTCATTCATAAGCCTTGAGAGTATATCCCCACTGCTGGAACGGGATATAATAGATACTGGCAGACGAATCAGGTGAGAGAAAAACCGGTTCCTCAGATCACGGACCAGTTTCATCCCCGCGGTCTGCATAAGGTATGACTGGAGAAAATTACATGCGCCACGGAGGATATAGAGAATAATAATCCCAAAAGGTAGCAGATATATATATTTGTAATTCCCTTCGACAAAAATCTTGTCCATTGCCGGCTTTACGAGCCAGGCTATTGCGCCATTTATTCCCGAGACGATAAGACTGAATAGTGTAGCCAGGATTACGCGTGGAACATACGGACGGACCAGTCCCACCAACCGCTGCCAGAGGGTCGGATAAACAAGATTGCTTACAGGCTTCTGCTTGTAATTTGAGCCGGATTCCGGCTTAATAGGACTATTATCAGATGGATTCACAACAGAGGAGATTACACGATAGTCAGTACCATGTCATCAGAATCGAATAAAGACCAGCACTAAAATAATTGTTTACTTCCCATCCGGCTGCCGGGACAGTTTGAACGGTTACCTACATTTTTTCAGTATAATCTTTAAGCAGCTTTTTATGGAAACCAAAGGCGTATGCAAGACCTCCTATCAGGCTTGCCACAATCTGTATGGCAAAGAAGCTCAGACTCAGGGTAAGGGCCTTTTCGGCAGATATGCCCTTGAGCCCCAGGAAGAAGATGAATCCACCTTCTCTAATGCCTATACCATTAAAGCTTATAGGCAGTACTGTAAGGATTGCTACCAAAGGAAAGGCCGCAAAGTAAAAGAGCAAAGGGGGGCTGAGTCCAAATAGAAGCTCATATGTAATTCGTTTCGTTTCAAAACAGGATAACAGGTTCTGAAGACAGTTGGCGCGGCATTTATTCTTTATTTACCTCCTTCTGCAAACCTTTCAAGAACTCTCCCATTGCCTTGCCTGCCTCTTCGGGTGTCATATCCTCTTTATTTTCCATGTAATTTTCCCATTTGCTCATCTCGTTGGTTACTCTTCTTGCAGCAAACTGGGAGCTGATACTGATCAAGGTAAAGACAGCACAGATAGCTCCAAAGACAATCCATGAGGTTTTCTGATTAAGGTTGTGCACCTCTACGCTCGCAACGACTAGCAGGTACGTCATCCAAACAAGGCCCAGGGTGGGTCCTAAGAAAGGTATGACTCCCAGCACTGTGGTTATGGGAACGATTCCTCCTGCATATGCACTACACCTGTAAGCCGTCTCAAAGGACTGCTGAGATCCCATTATCTTCCAAATGATGAATAGGATTCCGGCACTCACGAACCCGAATATGCCAGCGAAAATCGGAACGATGATAACCGACGCAATCGCCTCGGAAAATGATACCGCAAAGCCAAGCCCGACAAATGCCAAAATAGCCTGAATAATCCCTGCGACAACCCCTATTGACATCATAAAAATAAGCGGTTCCACAAACCCTCCGGTCTTGGGCATACCCTGGAAAAACCCCACAGGGTTTGTAATGACTCTTACCATTGTATTCAGAATTGCTGTAATATTCTTTTCTATAGAATTTTCCATTCTTATTTCCTCCGTTCTTGTGCGCAGCAAAAAGTGGAACTGTTTCATTCATAATGAGGTAATATATTAGCCCAACTCATCCTGGCTTGCATGATATTTTAGGGTCTGCCCTGTGTCGGTCAAAGCCCGGATCAAGAGATTCGTGACGAGTGAATGCAGTACGGAAAAATGGCAGGTGAATTGATTAAGAAATTAGGATAAGATAGATCGGGTTTTGAAGAGACTCCATAGAATAATAGGAGAGTTACATCATGAAAGTTAAAGTCGGATCGTCCGCACTGGAGTTGATACAGGGGGATATCACACAACAGGATACCGAGGCTATAGTAAATGCAGCCAATCGCACGCTTCTGGGTGGAGGTGGTGTGGATGGTGCAATTCACTGGGCAGCAGGACCGGAGTTGCTTGCCGAGTGCCGAACCCTTGGAGGCTGCGACACAGGAGACGCGGTGATCACCCGAGGCTATAAGCTCAAGGCCCAGTATGTGATCCATACGGTAGGACCTGTCTATAAGGGACCGAATCCAAGCACAGAGCGCCTGCTTGAAAGCGCATATCGAAAAAGCCTGGAAGTCGCCCTGGCAAAGGGGATCCGTTCAATGGCCTTTCCTGCTATCAGCACAGGGGCCTATGGATATCCCCTGGGAGAGGCAGCTTCTGTGGCCCTTCGTACCATTATTGGTTTTCTGCAGGCCCATCCTGAAATCAAGCTGGTTCGCTTTGTGCTGTTTAATCAGAGGGCCCTTGAAGCATTTGAAGAATCCCTTGGAAGGCTTAATCCGGCAGGATCATAAAACCGGGGATTCATATGCAGGCCAGACTTCTTATCATAAACTGCCCAGGGGCGAATTTTTTACATATTCCCATGGGGACCTTTGGGCTGTGTGATTTTCTGAACCAGAGAAAAATCCCGGCAAAAATACTCAACCTGGCCCTTTATGATGAGACAGATAGGTCGTCGCTCCTCAACCATTATATTGAGCAATTTCGCCCCACGCATGTCGGTCTGATCTTGCACTGGCAGGAAACCGCAGAAGAAGGAATCAGGGTAGCTCAGCACATCAAATCAAGGACTGACCCGGTCAAGATCATCTGCGGCGGTTTCACAGCCGGATATTTTGGAGAGGCGTTGCTCAGAAGATGGCCGTCTGTTGATTATGTTATAAAGGGCGACCCGGAAAGACCAATGGAACTCCTCCTGAAGGGTGCTGAGGAGCAGGAAATACCCAATCTGATCTATAGAGACGGGCCTGATATACGAGTCAATGAGGTCTCTTACTTTATAGACGAAGAAACTCTTTCCGGCATTTCCTTTTCCAAATTGACCTGCCTTTTTGACCATGATGTATACATAAAAGCCGTGGAAGAAACACTGGGATTCCCTGTTTTTATTGGGAGAGGATGTGTTTTTAGCTGCGACTATTGTGGCGGAAGCCGTGAGTCCTTCAAGCTCCACAGCGCACGGGCAAAACCGGTCTCAAGGTCCATTGCGGCAATCATCACGGACCTGAAACGCCTGAAAGAATTCGCAAAAAAAATATATATCTGCTACGAGATCGACCAAAGCTACATAAAGGCCTTGTTCGAGGCCATGAAAGAAGAAAAAACGCTGATCAAGGCATTTCGGTTAAACTACGGGGCCTGGCAATTGCTCGACAGGCAGTTCCTGGAATTATACAGAGACCTTTTCATCATCGACAATCAGGACAAACCGCTCTTTGAGATATCCCCTGAGGTATTCCATGACAGGAGCCGCGAAAAAATTAAACACCACAAGACCTATTCAATTGAGAAACTGAAAGAAAACTTGGGTCTTATCAATGACTGCCTGGGCACCGGCATGAAAATAAGCATCTTTTTCAGCCGATACCACGACACGGCCCAGACATACGCCGCAATAAGGGATGAAATTTTCAGTATTTTCCGGCTAAAACATGATTTGTTTGCCAAAAAATATATAAACGCAAAGATATACTACGACCATTTATCCACAGATGTCGGAAGCCGTTACTGGGAAAGCTATGTTGAGAAGCCGCATGACCCGGATACGCTCATCTCCTGGAAAAGAAGGCTCAGGGACCGGGAACAATACAGCTTTCCATTGGACAACCTATGTGTATTTATTCCGAAAGCCCTCTCTGAACAGGAGATATTCAGGTGTGAGTTATTGGTATTCATGCTAAAGACCTTGGAAAAGCAATCCAACGAACTCTTTCACATCCTGTTCGCGTGTCTTGATGAACTGGTTATCAGGGTGGTTGAAGAGGTGATCACAGACCAATACTCAAACAGGGCCGAAAATGTTTTTAAGTCCCTGGATCACTGTGAGCTGCTCCTTAATCTGAAAAAAACAATTATACAGAACGAGTCTATGCTTTCCAAAATTCCATTTATTGAGGACTTGACCAGCCTCCAGGTCAAAAAGGCACAGCATCAGTCCAGGCCCAGGCAGTCAGAGATCTGTAATGGAACCAAGCGCCCCAGGCTGAATCATGCCCTTATCTCCATCCACGATCATGATTACCTTGATCTGCCGGGCTTCTTGGAACGTCTGCAAAAAGAGGAGCCAAAGAACCTGAGGCATGAAAAGACCGTGTCTGTCTTCCTCGCGGATGAAATCATGAGTATGCCCTATGAGACATATCGCATGACGATTAAGGCGTTTGAAAGGGGCTTGTCTTTAGACCAATACTATATGCTGATGCGCAGAAAGGGCATCTTTGACGCTTCATATCACAAGAAATTTCTGGCAAAAATGTTTCAAAGCGGAGTGCTGTATTGAATTAAGGCATGTAATTAGGTATCAACCAATATGAGCATACCTGTCTCCTTCTGCGGATTTCTGAATCTTAAGGTACGGAGGCCGGAGGAGCCATAAACTCAGGACCGATGGGATCAATTACCGTCTCTTTCAGTATTTCATCAATGGATTCCATGGACGAGTCGTCGAGTTCCCATCCCATAGTGTCTGAAACCGGATCAAGCTGATCCGGTCGCCTCGCTCCCCAAAGGGCAATGTTTACTCCCGGTCTGTCCAGCAGCCACCTTATAGCCAAGTGCATTACACTTTTCCCAAAGTTTTTTCGGGCATATTCATCCAGCCGGGCAACAGCCTTCAGGTACTGATCATATCGGGGTTGCCTGAATTTAGGATCTATTTTTCGGAGATCATCTCCTTTAAACTTTGTCTCCTTTCGCATCCTGCCTGTAAGAAGACCCCGGCACAGTGGGCCATAGACAAGTGTCGTAATATTGTTATCAATACAGTACGGGAGAATATCGTTCTCTATTTTCCGTTCGAACAAATTGTAAGGTGGCTGGCTGGTGTGAAGCACAGAAGACTTTTTGAAGGCATCCATCTGTTGCGGGGTATGGTTGCTTACTCCTATGGCCTTGATTTTTCCTTTTCTGTAGAGATCCTGCATGGTTTCGGCAGTTTCCTCAAAGGGCGTTGCAGGGTCCGGCCAGTGGATTTGGTAGATATCAATATAGTCAGTCCGGAGCCTGTGAAGAGAGTCCTCGATCTCCCTGAGTATCCGTTGCCTGGAAGAATTCCTGACAACTCTCCCCTTATCATCCCATTCCAGCCCCGCCTTTGTGGCAATTATTACCTGATCCCTTTTTCCGTATTCAGCCAGGGCCCTACCTACGAGTTCTTCTGATTTACCGAATCCATAGACCGGTGCTGTGTCGATAAGATTTATACCCAGATCCAGGGCAGTACGAATGGTGTTTACAGCCTGCTGTTCCTCAGTACCTCCCCACATCCAGCCTCCTATAGCCCATGTCCCAAGGGCAATACGTGAGGTCTCAATCTCAGTCCCGCTGATACGCACAAAATCCATAATGCTTTCCTCCCAACTCAGTTTCCACGAGTTTTTCACTGTATAGTGTTTTACGACTGTCTACATTTTTATAAGGCGCCGGTTTGCTTCAACAACTTGTAGACCGCCTCGGCCATCAGACGATAGCCTTTGCTGTTTGGATGTATGGTGTCTGACTTCAAGTCACGGTTGGACAGGATTTCCTCCAGAATACTATCTTCAAAGGGCAGTTCCATCTCTTCGGCAATCTGATTATAAAAGTCCGCTGTTTTCAGCGTGAATCCAAGGCGAGGAACGCCAATCAGGACTACTGATACACCCCTTTCCCTGGCCATAAGCACCATCTTTTTGATATTAGTAGCAGTTTTTGCAAGTTCATGTCTGCGAAGCAGGTCGTTTCCTCCGTGACAGAGAAGAAGCAGTTCCGGCTCATGTTCATTCAAGACCTCTGACAACCGCTGGAGCCCCTTGGCGCTTAGCTCTCCGGGTATTCCGGCGTTGACTATCCTTTTCCCGCTAAGGTTCTCCAGGATCGCTGGATAGCTTTCCCCCGGTTTGGCCCCGGTTCCGTATGTAAGGCTGTCGCCGAAAGCAAGGATAACAGCATCCTCTGAGAGCTTGGGCAACTTGGGAGTATCCTTGCCACAGCTATAAAGCAGTGCCAAGGTAATTATCAGGGATAATAATTTCAAAGCTGCTGAATGATTCATGACTTGTTTCATGCGGCTCTCACACAGTATGTGGGACTTTATGTGAAGTCAGTTTTCCATTAAACCTATTTACTACTTGATTCGACTTATGAGCAACAGAAATTTGGGAAAAGATGAATCACTCCCTTTCGTTTCCAATGTGCGTTGTATTCTGGGGGACATCTGTTTCAGAACCGTTACAAATCAATTTGCAGACAATGAAGGAGTTTATTACCTGCCGGGCTGGATGATGTAGAAAATTCTTGCTCCATTGTAAAAAATACTTTTATTTGATAGATTGGGTTATAAATTGAGGGATTGAGGGTAAGTGAGTTCCTATATGCCGAAACAAAAAATAAATAAAATAGTCCTTGCCTACTCAGGCGGACTCGACACATCTGTCATTCTCAAGTGGCTACAAGAGATCTATAACTGCCCTGTGGTGGCCTATTCCGCAGATATAGGCCAGGAAGAGGACTGGAAAGCTGTTAAGCAGAAGGCCCTGGATACAGGGGCCTCGGAGGTAGTGATAAGGGACCTCAAAGAGGAGTTTGTTCAGGACTTTGTCTTTCCCATGTTCAGGGCAAATGCCATTTATGAGGGTACCTATCTGCTGGGTACGTCCATAGCAAGGCCCCTCATTGCCAGGGAACAGGTACGTGTTGCCAGGGAAGTCGAGGCTGATGCAGTCAGCCACGGGGCCACTGGCAAGGGAAACGACCAGGTCCGTTTTGAGCTCTCCTTTATGGCACTTGCCCCTGACCTCAAGATCATAGCTCCCTGGCGCATATGGGATCTCAATTCCAGGCAGAAGCTCGTAGACTTTGCCAAGGCCCATGGCATACCAGTACCGGTCACAAAGGCAAAGCCTTACAGTATGGATGCAAACCTCCTACACATAAGTTATGAGGGTGGAATTCTGGAAGACCCGT
>JAIWFS010000009.1:0-12065 GCA_048631505.1 archaeon
GAAGCCGTATCTTCAGCTCCTGACAAAGGACCAGGCCAAGGAATTTGAGGAAATCAGGCAGGAACTCAGCCTTTCTCCAAAAGGTACGCTTCAGCGTCCGATTCGCATGGAAATAAAAGAAAAGACCCTTTCTCTCCTGGCAAGCTTTACCATATTAAGAGACCAGGATGAAAGATCTCTCGGAGTAGTCATAGTCTTTGATGACCTGACAGAGCTTGAGAAGATTCAGCGCCTCGCTGCTTGGCGCGAGGTAGCCAGGCGCATCGCACATGAGGTCAAGAATCCATTAACTCCCATACAGCTCTCAGCACAAAGGCTGCGCAAGAAATATCTTGACAAGCTGGATGACGAAGCCAGGGTTGTTTTTGACAAATGTACAAATACCATCATAAGCCAGGCAAAAGAACTTAAACACCTTGTAGATGAGTTTTCCAACTTTGCCAGGATGCCGGCCCCCAGACTTCGACCCACGAGGCTGGACGATTTGGCAGATGACGTACTTGCAATTTACAGGGCTGGACATCCAAAAGTTGAATTTAAACTGGACGTACAGGAAGGGTTGCCGGATGCCTTATTGGACTCTGACCAGATAAAGAGGGCCCTTATCAACCTTCTGGACAACGCGGTAGCCTCCATGCCTGATGGTGGTAAAATAAACATTCAGATAACATATAACACTGACGGGAATGAAATATGTCTTAGTGTGTCCGATACAGGACCAGGTATTTCCCCTGAGGACCTTTCAAGGCTCTTTGAACCTTATTTTTCTAAAAGAAAAGGGGGTACAGGTCTTGGGCTTGCAATTGTAAACTCTATTGTAGCGGACCATAATGGACGCATACTGGTGGAAGATAATATTCCCAATGGGGCAAGATTTGTATTGATTTTCCATATTAACTAGAATCAATCGGACTGCTTGCAATAATGCAGTGAAATTTGAAATTAGAGCTGATTAATCGAGTTTTTATCCAATTTCCAATTTCCAGTTTCGGCATCCAGCATTCGATTCGATAATGCACCCTTTTGGGGAATAAGTGTAAACCGGCGAATGAAGGATGCCAATTTTTGCCATGGTAAAGAAAAAGATACTTGTAGTAGATGACGAAGAATCAATCCTTCAATCTGTGACGGATATCCTGGAAGACGAGGGATTTGACGTGCAGACCTCACCGGACGGAGAGACGTCCCTTAAGATCATGGGAGAGGACCTTCCGGATCTTGTCCTGCTGGACATCTGGATGCCGGGCATGGACGGCCTGGAAGTATTGAAACGGATAAAGGCCGACTGGCCGTTTATCCCGGCAGTAATCATGTCCGGCCACGGAACTATTGAAACGGCTGTAAAGGCCACCAGGCTGGGGGCCTATGACTTTATAGAAAAGCCTCTTTCCTATGAACATTTGCTTCTCACGATCCAGAATGCCCTCAAATATCACGACCTTCGGGAAGAAAACGTCTTTTTAAGGCAAAAGACCGGGGAAAGGCGAGAACTCATTGGTGAAAGCCCTGCCATGAGAAGGCTCAAGGAACAGCTCGCTATTGTTGCCCCTACTGATGCGTGGATACTGATCCAGGGGGAAAACGGAACGGGCAAGGAACTCGTGGCCCAGACTATTCATCGTATGAGCAAGCGAAACCGGAAACCACTCATAGAAGTCAACTGCGCTGCAATACCTGAAGAGCTTATTGAGAGCGAGCTGTTTGGACATGAGAAAGGGGCCTTCACTGGTGCAACCACGATGAAAAAGGGGAAATTTGACCTTGCAAACGAAGGGACCCTGTTCCTTGATGAAATAACGGATATGAGCCTTAAGACCCAGGCAAAGATCCTGCGAATACTCCAGGAGCAGAGGTTCGAGCGGGTCGGTGGGAGCAAGACCATAACGATAGACGTACGCATTATGGCAGCCACAAACAAAGACCTTGAAAAAGAGATAAGGAAAGGGCATTTCCGGGAAGATCTTTACTACAGGCTAAACGTGATACCTATAGAGGTCTCACCTCTCAGGGAGCGCAAGGATGACATCTTTCTTCTTACAGAAGGTTTTCTGAGCGAATTTTCCGGGAACACCGCCCATGGTCCCAAGAAAAGGGCAAACCAGGAAGTAATTGAGGCATTTATGGCATACGACTGGCCAGGAAATGTGAGAGAGTTGCGCAATATGATAGAAAGGCTTGTAATTTTGACCAAAGGGCCGGAGATTACAATAGATGATCTGCCCCCATCTTTTCATCAGGGCCTCGGGGCCGCCACTGAGGCACAGACTAGCTTCTCGATTTCAGAGCCTGCTTGGCTGAGTTGCCAGGACTTCAGGGAGGCAAAGGCCTTATTTGAACAGGAATATCTTGAAAAAAAACTTGCCGAACACCAGGGTAATATCAAAAAAACCGCCCAGGCTATTGGTATTGAAAGGAGGCACCTGCACAGGAAAATTAAGGCGTTGGGTTTGAAAACATAAATGCCCTATCAAGAATTTGGTAAAGGACTCTTTTTCCCCCAACCCTTTTCTTCCCCCCTCATCAGTCGCTTAATGTTATCCTTGTGCCTTATCCAGATGATACAGGCAGTTCCCCAAGCCATAAGTTCAAGTTCAGGTGCAGGGCAGAAAAAGTGCATCAGAATGGGGGTAAATAGAGCTGCCGCAAGAGATCCCACCGACACATAGCCCCACTTTTTTAGCGCTATTACAAAAGCAACCACGCCAACGCCAATAGCACAGGGACACACCCCGAGAAACACTCCTGCCGCAGTGGCAACGCCTTTCCCCCCTCGAAATCCGCTAAATATTGAATAGCAGTGGCCCAGGACAGCGCTGATGCCTGTACATGCAATCCAGAAATCAAGATCAGCCGCTCCGGCCATTGCCCACATGCAGCCAAGGACCGGCAAGAGGCCTTTAGCAAGGTCTGCTGTCAGTGTAAGAAGCCCCCAGCCCTTGCCCATCACCCTGGCTACGTTGGTAGCCCCTATGTTCCCGCTGCCATGTTTTCGAAGGTCTATGTCTTTGCAACGGGCCAAGAGCAGACCAAAGGGTATGGACCCTAGAAGATATGCTCCAATTGGCCAGATTATTTGGGATAAGGTAATCATTTCTCAGGGCAGGCTAAAAGGCGTCCTTTTCTTAATGCCTTTTTCAATTCTGCAAGCAGTCTGCTGTAAGAATTTTGTTTTCTCTTTGCGGTACCCAATGATCCGGTCTGTTTATCTCCATATCCCAATATACCGTCGCCATTGCGATCAAAAACCACATAGCTGGGAGGCCTTGAGGCTCCCTTTCCAAAGAGCAAGATCTCAATGGACCTGCTGTAGTCGTTCCCCTCTTTTAATCTCAAAAGGGCCTGACCAAAAACTGTAACCAACCCGAGTTCAGAAAGGTATTTTTTGCCTTTTCGTCCCGGCTCTGAAGTCTGGTCTATGACCAGAGGATTTCCAAAAGGACGCATCATGTCAAAAAACTGGTGCTTACTGTTTAAAATAATTACCATATCCCCCACATCACAGAAAGAGTAAATGACATCCATAGCCTGATTATTTACGGCTATGCAGCCTTTGGTCCAGTCTCTCACCATGCATTTCCCGCTGTTACGATATACCCCCCCACCATGTATACCAATGCCACTGCCAAGGGATGTGTCGGCAGGTGGACAACCACCTGCTGATATGGCATTTGCAATTGAACGATATTCCCTTGAAGAAATAAGCCTTTTTCTTAATCCTAACCATGCATCCACCTTATTGGGGTACGAAAGGCCCAAGAACTTATAGAATTTGCTATCAGACTTTTTGCAGGTCACATAATAACAGCCCTCAGGAGTTGATTTGTCTCCCCTGCGGCGTTTGGGCGACACGGAATCTATGCCGAGAGATACAGCATAACTCTCTATGACCTTGCCATCCCTATAAAGGAACATGCGGTGGATTCCCTTGTCGATCACTACACATTTTGAGGACATTTCTTTGGCATAGGCGCACCCAAGCAGGAGGGCCAGACCTGCCAAAAACGAAACCAATGCAGTAAAAAGCTTGAATAAGCCGTCGCTCACATCTTCTCCATTCATGACTCACGAAACAACGGTTCAGATTTTCATCTTTCGAAGTGACCGAAATTTTCCGACCTGTGCGGTTACACATCGGTAAACCTGTTCCATGTTCCGGCCATCGTGCGTCATTTTGTAGGGGCAGACCTGCGTGTCTGCCCAAACAACGGGCGAACACACAGGTTCGCCCCTACAACGGGTTTATCGAATATTTACAGGACATATTGGTTCATGGTTTTTTTAACCGCACAGGTGCAAATCTTCTGCCATTGAGATTAATGTGCTTGCCTACCGGCAAGCTATCCTGTTATATTTTAATATATCTTCTCTGTCTGGAAAGGTCACCCTCCTGTCAGGGGCTGATACATCAGGACAACTGAATGGGCATAAAATAATTTCTGTTGAGCCATCTGCAAAACACAACCTTAATATCATCTTGTGAGGAGAAGCCATGATACACAAAGTTCCTGAAAAAAAATGGGTAATTCTGAAAACGGTCTTGAGTTTATTAATTGCGCTCAGCCTGTTCACTTTGCCTGGCTGCGGTCTCAACAAAGAAGATGAGGCCGTAATAAAACAGGGCGTAAAAGCTGCTGAAGAGTCGAAAGCAGCAGCATCCAGGGCAGAAGCCGCTACCAAACGTTTAGAAGACTTAGCTTCTCGGCTGGAATCATCCGCACGAAAGGCTGAAGAGGCAGCGGCAGCGGCAGCCACGGCAGCCGACCGGGCGGATGCAGCGACAAACAGAGCTACAGAAGCAGCCAGCAATGCTGAGACTACAGCTAAAAAGACAGAAAGAATATTTGAAAAAAGCCTTCTTAAATAACTGAAAGCCTCTTACTAAATCTTCTATTCTTTGTCTGCCCGTGCCACAGGCACTGGAATACCGGTTTGTTCCCTGATGGCCCTCTTGATTTCTTTAAGATCCACCTTAAGGGGGCCTATGGCCTGTTCGCAGGCAGAAATACCGGAAAAGGCTGCTGCCAACGGTTCATCAATCTTATTTTCATAGTCTTGATATACCTGTAACCAGCATTTGCCTTCTGCCCATCCAACCTTTATTGGTTCATAGATGATCCGGACCAGTGTTCCCACCGGCACCAGCGGGAACAAAGAGGCTATATCTTCAGAATAAAGCCTTATGCACCCATGACTAACCCGGCGCCCCACACCCCAGGGACGATTTGTGCCGTGAATACCATAAGAAAGCCGTGAAAAGCGCAAAATGTATTTTCCCAGAGGATTGTCAGGCCCGGGAGGTACCTGTGGAGGCAACTCAGGATCTTCCTCCAGCACGGATGGCGGTACAACCCATATTGGATCCTTGGCCTTACTGAACACAGTATAAATGCTCAGCTCTGTGGAATAGCCTTCTCTACCGACCCCTACAGGACATGTCCAAAAGCGGGACGGTCCCTTTTCGGCGGATTTGAAATAATACAGACGCATCTCAGCAAGATTTACTACTATTCCAGACGGCAGACGTCCTCTGGGCAAAACAAATACAGCGGGCACCAATACGCCGGCGCCTTCAGAAGGCACCCAGGGGTCCATGCCAGGGTTTGCAGCTACTATCTGGTTATACCCCAGGTCATGGTCCTTTGCTATGTCGAGCAGGGTTTGTTTGTGCCCTGCCTTTACTGTCCTCATTGTACCATAAACAGTTCGTCCCTCTTCAAGGTCAAAAACATTGAGAGCGTTGGCCTTTGGAACTGCCGGGATAATTATTAAAAAAACGAGGCTTCCTATCACCAAAGCAGCTCTAAGCGGAGAAAAACTGAACATACGTCTTTAGTAATATCCTTGTGAGTCAGACGGGTTGGCGAAATTGGATTGAATATTGTATCATATTGTGTATTCTAGTGCATGCATCCTGCTTGGGAAAAGCATTATGAGAATTGCTGAAAATTTATTTATCATTATAAGCTCGAATTCTACCAAATTGGCTGAGGAAATCTCAACAGGTTTCCTGAACGTCCTGTTTCGAGCTAAACCCGACAAATCACTAATTTAAGATTCTGCCTCCTGTCCTACGGCCCATCCGGCACACGCGGCCAAAAGTAGGCTGGGTGGAACGGAATCTATGAGCTGTGACAAAAATATCGGAGGTCAATATGAAACACTATTTTAAGAAGGCAGCAGTCAAAATATATGAAGATGCAAAGGGAGAAGGCCGGCTTATTGAAGGCCTTACCCTTGACAGATTCAAGGAGATTGCCATTAGACAGGATGGGGTAATCCGGACACAAATGGGTTCAGTGGCAGCTGATTCCGAGCCTATGTCCCGTTCAGCCCCCCACACCACTAACAACATTGATCACCCCTTTGGTGAAGAAGAAGAGCAATTGGCCCTGGAGGCAGTGGAGTATCTGAGCAGGGAACGAATAATATCACTGGATACCATAGTAGGGGACGGGCGGGATGGAATTACGGTCCGATTTATAATTCCTGAAGTCTATGCCCAGCTAGCCTATGGTCTCAAGCTACTTATGGACTATCCGGCCGGCAGGGTGGTGGAAGATCCCACTTACACCATTATCTTCTTTACAGACGAGGCATTTGAAAACAACAAGCACAAAAAGCTTATTGACAAGGATATTGCCATCCGCCTCTGGATGGGAGAAAATAGGGGCGAGCAGGTAAAGATATGCAAAAACAGCCTATACGTTGGTGAAGGGAAAAAGGGTGTCTTCCAATTTGAGGACTGGCGGGTAAAAGCCATTGACAAGACAGGCATCTTCCTGCACTCAGGTGCCAGAAGGGACCGGCTCTGGATATACGATCTTGAAACCGAAAGACCTGAGCTAAAGGAAGTGGTTGCGGGTGTCTCGGGCCTCACTGCTACAGGTAAGACAACAACACTTTGCAGAAAGTTCGCCAAACTTCACAGGGAGAGCTCTGAGATGATAGGTGACGATGGTGGTACTCTGGCCTTTGACGGGAGCTACGCGGCCTTTGAGATGGGAGGATTGTACGTAAAGACAGAGGGGCTGGATGAGAGCCAGCCTGAAATACTCCGTGCGGCAGACTCCCGTGATGCCTTCCTGGAAAATGTTGCCATTAGCAAATACCCGTATATACCCGATTTCAAAGATATTTCCAAGACGGCAAATGGCCGGGCCGTTATCACAAGAGAGAACCTTGAAATAGCAAGCCCGTCCTTAAGGGCGGACAGGTTGGATTATATAATCATCCTTACAAGAAATCCCATGATCAATGCCATAAACAAGTTGACTCCTGAGCAGGCCACCATGCAGTTTATCTACGGCGAATCAATTGAGAGTTCCGGAGGCAATCCCGAGGAGGCAGGTAAGTTCAAGCGAGTCTTCTTTCTTGACCCTTTTGTTTGCGGGAATCTTCTGGAGCATGCGATGATTTTCCATGATATTATCAAGAGAAACCGCATAAAGTGCTATCTTTCCAATACAGGCACTATAGGCGCGGACGATGCAAAGGTAACCCTGCGCCAGTCTCTTGGTATTTACAATGATCTCAGTCGCATAGAGCTGCGGTTCAGCTCCGAACCGGATTTATTGGGCTATCATTACCCGATTAAATGCGACCGGGCCAACCTGTCACTCATGAATGCACACTCTCTTTTTCCTGACAAGGAAATCCTCAAAAAGAAGATAAAGAATTTCCTCAAGGGCAGGACAGAGTATCTTGAGGATTTTGAGGCCAGGTTCGGTGAAATCCCCGAACACATAAGGGAATCATTGCCCTATCGTGAAGACCACGTCTATAAAATAATTGAAGATCACAAAGCCCTGGACTTTGAATAATAGCTAACCGCTAAAGGCTAATCGCTCAATTTAGGTATGAGGCACAATCGCTGGAAGGATATAGATCAAGCCAGAAAGCTTCTCAAGCTTCCTGAACAGGTAACCAGGATAGAGATACTGGAGGCATACAGGCGTCGCTGCAGAGACCTTCATCCAGACAGGAATCCAGGCATAGACACATCAGAAGAGATGGCCGGGCTAAATGCGGCCTACAGTATTTTGATGGAATATTCCGATAGGTATGAAATAAAGCTCAATCCAAATGAGGATGGCATGACCGAGGGAGAATGGTGGATGCATCACTTCGGACAGGACCCTATCTGGACCGGAGACCATGAGGAAGAATAGCTATGGCTCTAATCGTACAGAAGTATGGCGGTTCTTCAGTAGCTGACTGTGATCTGATTAAAAGAGTTGCAGATCATGTGATTGCCTGCAAAAAGCAGGGCGATGATGTGGTAGTAGTCCTCTCTGCCATGTCAGGGGAGACCGACCGGCTTATTGACCTGGCAAGGCAAGTACAATCAACGTCAGACCCCAGGGAACTTGACGTATTGCTGGCCACCGGAGAGCAGATGACCATCTCCCTCTTTGCCATGGCAGTCAGAGAAAAAGGCTTTGAGGCCACGTCCTTTCTGGGTTATCAGGTCCCAATCGACACGGATTCAGACCACGGAAAGGCCAGGATCCTGGACATATCAACTGAAAAACTCAATGCAGCCATCAAATCAGGACATATTCCTGTTGTGGCAGGATTTCAGGGAGTTACCCCTAGAGGTAATATCACCACCCTCGGAAGGGGCGGCTCAGACACAACTGCAGTGGCAGTGGCTGTAGTCCTTAATGCTGATATCTGCGAAATTTATACAGATGTAGACGGAGTCTACACAACAGATCCCAATATATGTCCGGATGCCAGAAAGATAGACAGAATCTCCTATGAGGAGATGATGGAAATGGCAAGCCTCGGTGCAAAGGTCCTTGAGATCCGATCAGTGGAGTTTGCCATGCGATACGGCATGCCTCTCCATGTGAGATCGAGTTTTACTTACAACACAGGGACCCATGTGGTTAAGGAGGATAAAACTATGGAACAGATCTTGGTTTCCGGTGTTACCTACAGCCGAAATGAAGCGCGTATTACCATCACAAAGGTCCCTGACAGCCCCGGAATAGCCGCAGGCATATTCAATCCGATCTCAAACGCAAACATTGTTGTTGATATGATCATCCAGAACACAAGGGCCGGTGACCTCACTGACATGACCTTTACAATTCCACGGGGGAATTACGACCAGGCCATGAGAATAGTGCAGAAAGTAGCCAAAGAAATCGGGGCCGAGAAGGTGGCTGGAGACCAGAACATTGCCAAGGTTTCTATAGTGGGAGTGGGCATGAGGAACCACGCGGGTGTGGCCGGCAAGATGTTCGATATCCTGGCCAGGCATGGAATTAATATCCTCATGATCAGCACCTCTGAGATCAAGGTATCATGCGTCATTGAGGAGAAATTCACTGAATTGGCCGTTCGCGCACTGCACGAGGAGTTTGGTCTGGATCATGAATAAAAAAATCGAAATATATGACACAACCCTTCGGGACGGGACTCAGGCCGAGGACTTTAACCTCTCTGTCGAGGATAAGGTCCGGATAACATTAAAACTTGATGATCTCGGCGTAGATTACATTGAAGGGGGCTGGCCGGGGTCCAACCCAAAAGACGAACAATACTTTCGCGAGATTCAAAACTATTCCCTAAACCACAGCAGGATAGCTGCCTTTGGCAGCACCCATCACGCCAGGCATCATGCCCACGAAGATCAAAACCTCAAGGCACTCGTGGCAGCCAAGACTCCAGTTATTATAATTTTCGGAAAGACATGGGAAATACATGTAAAAGACGTCTTGAGAATCTCCCCGGAGAGGAACCTGGAACTGATAGAGGACTCCCTTTCCTGGCTGAGACCCCAGGTCCAGACACTATTTTACGACGCTGAGCACTTTTTCGACGGATACAAGACCGACCGTGACTATGCCCTTGAGACCCTGCGCCGGGCATTGGCCGGAGGGACGGATTGTCTTGTGCTTTGTGATACTAATGGCGGAACCATGCCATATGAACTGACGGAAATCATCCGGGATGTCCGAAAGGCACTGGGAGACGGAGTTCAACTGGGTATCCACTGCCACAATGATGCCGAAGTTGCCGTAGCCAACTCCCTGTCAGCGGTCAGGGCCGGAGTGACACACATCCAGGGGACCATGAACGGTTTTGGTGAGAGGTGCGGAAATGCCAACCTCTGTTCCGTAATTCCGTGCCTTGTGCTCAAAATGGGGTATGAATGCACAGCAGGCAATAATCTCGATAAGCTCACCAGTGCGTCAAGGTTTGTCAGTGAAATCGCAAACCTGTCCCACAATAAGTACCAACCGTATGTGGGGGAAAGTGCCTTTGCCCACAAGGGGGGTATCCATGTCAGTGCTGTCCAGCGCAATCCTGAATCATATGAACACATAAGACCTGAACTTGTGGGGAATATTCAGCGTATCCTGATCTCAGATCTTTCCGGAAAAAGCAACATCCTTGCCAAGGCCAAGCAGTTTGGCCTTGACCTGGAGAGCCATGACCCTGTTGTGCTGGACATTGTGGCCCAGCTAAAGGAACTAGAATCCCAGGGCTTCCAGTTCGAAGGTGCGGAAGCCTCCTTTGAATTGCTCATGAGAAAGGCCCTTGGCACCCGGCGCAAGTACTTTGATCTCCTTGCCTTCAGGGTCATAGACCAGAAGTTCAAAGACAATGAACCTACACAGGCAGAGGCTACTATTAAGGTGCGTGTAAGTGGCCATACAGAACACACTGCTGCAGTAGGCAATGGACCGGTAAATGCCCTGGATAACGCCATTAGAAAGGCCCTTGAAAAATTCTACCCGCAGCTCAAGGAAATGACACTGCAGGACTATAAGGTCAGGGTGCTTCCTGGAAGTCCCGGGACAGAGGCAAAGGTCAGGGTGCTGATAGAATCAAGGGATCAACACGACAAGTGGGGCACAGTCGGGCTTTCCAACGATATCATCGAGGCCAGTTGGCAGGCCCTTGTGGATGCTATCTGCTATAAGTTACTCAAGTCAGAAAAAGAAAAGCCGCAGGGTTAGATTTTTTTGTAACCGTTCACGGGTTCAGGGTTCAATAGGGGTATGGGGTCAAATCTGTAATCAGTCTTTTATTCACCGGCATCATGGAGTACGGCATCAACCAACTCCTGGCGGATATAGATACCATTTTCGATGAGAGCCTCAATGTGTGGCTTGATTTTTTCAATCAACCTCATTCGCTTGGCACGCAGGAGCAATCCTATGGTTCCGATTTGCTTTATGTTTAATCTTGCGGCTATTTTTCTTGCCCGGGCATCATCCAGCAGGATGATGCAATCGGGTGTTGTTTGGGCCAAAGCGATTGCCTGTGCTTCTCCTGCATCCACAAGAATGCTTAAAGGTTGTACCAATTGAGATGAAGGTGTTTGGATTGTTATCCATTTGACCTGGCTTATCTCATATGCACCGGGCAGTCCCCGGCCTTTTATTGTTACTTCGCGCCATACTTCTGGTGGAGCTATAATCTCAGAAAACATGCGGGGTAAAAGCTCAAGCTGGCCGATACGTGTCAGGCCGATAAGAGGGCCGCTGTCTGCAACAGCTATGGCTTCACGCATTTTTTAGTTCATCCAGGATCTGGTCATCATCAAGGTTTATTACAGGTATCTCCATACGGCCTAGTTCGTCCATGAATTTTATTTTATTCATGTTGCACAGTTCTGCTGCTTTACCAACAGAAAGACGGCCCAGTTCAAACAGTTTGACAGCCAGTAAAAAGAGCATTTCCTGTTCAAGTGCTTTTTTTGATTTGCCGGTAGATATCAAAAGGTCGTCACTGTATGGTATTGAGAGAGTTGGCATGATTATATCCTCCCATTATTTTACAAAATGCTGTCCGGTTGGGCGAGCGCAAAATAAAAGTCGAATATCTCCAACCAGCAATTCTTGTTGGCCATCACCGAGTCAATCGGTCTAAGCCTGTAACATCCAGGATACAATCGGAGATAGTGCTTGGCAATAGGCCTTAGTCTGATATATTTTGTCGTAAGCGTTCACAGGGCACCGCATCTGCTTTGTTGTCGGGCACTTGAAGTACAGGGAGTACGTCTGGCGTACCCTCCGCCTCGCATCTGCAGCACCCTGTAAACGCTT